>JBHELH010000123.1:0-4891 GCA_046263215.1 Gemmatimonadaceae bacterium
CGGCTCGCACGCTCCTAGAACACCAGCTCTACCTCCTCCACCTCCCCTCCGTCCAACGGCGCAACGGCGATCCGGTGCGCGTTCGTGTCGGCGACGTAGGCGAGCCCGCCGCCGATCGCGACGCCGGACGGCTCCGCAAAGCCGCGGAGCCACGATTCGGCGCGACGTGAGGACGGATCGACCCACTTGAGCGCGTCGTTGTAGGAATCGGCCACGAGCAGGCGGCCGTCGCTGTGGCGGGCGATCCCCTGCTGGTGTTGCATGCGCACGTCGTCGCCGATGCCGTCCTTGTCGCCGAAGTCGAAGAGGCCGGTACCGACGATCGTGCCAACGCGACCCGACGGATCGGTGTGCGCCCATCGCACAGCACTCGACTCGGCGTCGACGAAATACAGCCGCCCGCCCGCACTCGTGATCCCCATCGGCTGCGCCAGAGCGGCCTCGGAGTACGCGCCGTCGTGGATCTCTTCGGCGCCGGAACCGATGCGGAGGAGTGAGGACCGAGGAAGGAGGGGAGAGTCTGCAGCCACTCCCCCCTCACTCATCCTTCCTCCTTCCTGCGCAGCGATTCCCCAAATCTGATGCACCCCCGCCATCGCCACGTACAGCGTCCGCCCGACCAACGTCACGTCCCACGGTGACGAGAGCGCGCCGGCTCGCATGTCCTCGCGCGTGCGGAGCTGCTCGCCGGTGCCGGCAAGCGTCCGGACCTCGCCCGAGATGAGGTCGACCTCACGGATGGCGTGGTTCTCGGCGTCGGCGACGTAGAGCGTGTGATCGCCGCCGAAGCACATGCCCTGTGGCGAATCGAATCGCGCGTCGGCGCCGATCCCGTCGGCGAACCCGCGCGTGCCGCCGAGCACGTGCTCGATGCGCGCGCGGCGACCGAGGGGCTGGAGACGGCCGACGAGCACGCGGTGGTTGCCGCTGTCGGCGATCGCGATCCGCGGCGACACCGCCTCCACGTCGTCGAGCGTCACCTTGCCGGGGTATCGCAAGCTGGACGCGCGCGTCGTCGCGGACTTGTCGACCCGGAAGTGAAGCGGCTCCGACGAGAGCGTCCCCGCGTCCCGTGCCGTGGCGAGCGTGCGCTGGACGAACGGCTCGATCCCCGCGACGGTGAACTCGCCGGCGTGCGTCCCGACGACGTATCCGCGCGGGTCGATCGCGACGAGCGTCGGCCACGCGCGCACCGCGTAAGCGCGCCAGACGCGGAATTGCCGGTCGTTGAGCACCGGATGCGTCGCACCGAGCCGGAGCGACGCCTCGCGGATGCGGTCGGTGACGCGCTCCGTCAAGTACTTCCCACTGTGCACGCCGACGACGGCGACGTGCTCGGAGTACTTCTCTTCGAGCTTCCGCAACTGCGGAAGTACGTGAATGCAGTTGATTCAACCGTACGTCCAGAAATCGAGGAAGAGCAGCTTCCCGCGGAAGTCGGCGAGGGTCAGTCGCCGGCCGCCGGTGTGAATCCAGTCGAGCGTCGCCGGGAAGTCGGGCGCGCGGACCGCGGGGCTGTCGATTTCGGTCATGGGAGCTCGGCCGGGTGCGATAGCTAAAAGTGTCACCGCCGGCGAGAAGTTCCAGAGCGGACGAGATAATGATCGGCGCCGGCGAATCGTCAGACTCTTCCTTCCAGCCTACGGACACTCGGCCCCCTCTCGAAACCCTAAACCTCGAAGCTCGAAACTCGAAGCTGGTTCGCTGCGCCCTGATAGCTTTGGGTCGTGACTCGTCCATCCCACCACCACCCTACCGGCGGCTTTCGCAACCCGTGGCCAAACGCCGCGCCCGCGGGCACCAAGGACCTGCTCCGCTGGACCGCCGAGCGACGTGAAAACCCGCGCGCGCCCAACCCGCCGCCGGGTCATTTCCCGCGCGCAACGCCCGCATTCGTGACGCCGCGTGCCGCGCTGGGCCAGATCACGGCGACGTGGGTCGGGCACTCGACCGTGCTGCTGCAGGTCGGAGGGCTGAACGTGTTGACGGACCCGATGTGGAGCAAGCGCGCGTCTCCGATCTGGTTCGCCGGACCGCGCCGCTTCACGCCGCCGGGCGTCGACTTCGACGCGCTGCCGCCGATCGACGTCGTGCTGCAGTCGCACAACCACTACGATCATCTGGACTCGCGCACCGTGCGCCGGATCGCCCGCCGCTTCCCGGACGCGAAGTGGTTCGCGCCGCTCGGTCTCTCGCCGGTCCTTCGGCGCTGGGGGGTGCGCGAGATCGTCGAGCGGGACTGGTGGGAGACGGCGGACCATCCCGCCAACGGGCGCGGCTCCGCGGCGGCGACGGTCGGCTGCACACCCGCGCAGCACTTCAGCGCTCGCGGCTTCCGTGACCGGAACCGCACGCTCTGGTGCGGCTGGACGATCGAGTCGGAAGGCCGCCGCGTGTACTTCGCGGGCGACAGCGGGCTCCACCCCGAGTTCGCGACGATCGCCGAGCGCTATGGGCCGTTCGACCTCGTCCTGCTCCCCGTCGGCGCGTACGAGCCGCGCTGGTTCATGGGGCGTGTGCACATGAACCCGGAAGACGCGCTCAAAGCGTATCGCGACTTGCGCGGGCCGTATGCCGACGTGCCCGCGCCGACACTGCTGGCGATCCACTGGGGCACGTTTCGATTGACGGACGAGCCGGCGGAGGAGCCGCCGGAGAGGGTGAAGCGATTGTGGCGCGAGGCGCGGCTAAGTGACGATACGCTGTGGGTGATGAAGCACGGGGAGACGAGGAGGATCTAAGGTTCGAGGTTGGAGGTTGGAGGTTGGAGGTTGAGAGGTACGCACTCGAACCTCGAACCTCGAACCTCCAACCTTCTCACCACACCCAGTCTGCGATGAACAAATTCGTCTCCCCCACCCTCGCCGCCCCCCGATTCGATGCCCACACCAGCTTCCGCCCGTCCGGGCTGAACATCGGGAACCCGTCGAACTCCCCGTGCCTCGTCACCTGCTCGAGGCCAGTGCCGTCGAGATTGACGAGATAGAGGTCGAAGTTCCGACTGCGCGGCGTCTTGTGGTTGGACGAGAAGATGATCCGCCGGCCGTCGGGCGCGAAGAACGGAGCGAAGTTGGCGCCGCCGAGCTGCGTGATCTGCCGCTGGTTGGACCCGTCGGCGTTCATCACCCAGAGCTCCATCCGGTTCGGCCGCACGAGTCGCTGCGCGAGTAGGTCGCGGTACTGCGCGAGTGCCGAGTCGACGGGATGCCACGCGCGGTAAACGATCTGCCGGCCGTCGGGTGAGAAGAACGGCCCGCCGTCGTAGCCAGGCGTCGTCGTCAGCCGGCGCACGTTCGTTCCGTCGACGTTCATCGTGTAGATGTCGAGATCCCCGTCCTTGAGCGACGTGAAGACGATCATCCGCCCATCGGGCGACACCGTCGCCTCGGCCGTGTAGACGCCGTGGGTCGTCAGACGACGCAGCCCGGACCCGTCGGCGTTCGCCGTGTAGATGTCGAACGGGTCGAGGCCCCAGACGTAGCCGCGCGACGGGTCGGGTCGCGGCGGGCACGCGGTGTCGGCGGCGTGCGTCGACGAGAAGAGGATCTTCCGGTCGCGGTCGAAGAAGTAGCCGCAGGTCGTCTTGCCCGTACCGGTCGACACCCGCCGCAGCGCGCTCCCGTCGACGCCGACGACGTACTGCTGGTCGCACGTGCGCCCGTCGCGCGTCGACTGAAAGATCAGTCGTGTGCCGTCGCGGCTGAAGTACGCCTCGGCGTTCTCGCCGCCGTCCGTGAGCGGGCGGATGTTGGTGAGGTGCGACTCGCCGCTCTCGGCGGCAACGGTGGTCCCAGGTCCGAGGTCCGCCGAGGTCCGAGGGATGGCGCAAGTGGTGAGCACCGCAACCGCGAACAAGGCGGCGAAGGTCTTCATGATCGAGACAAGTTAGAGCGCGAACAAGCGAAGGGCGCGAGGCCGGCTTGCCGCACCCCGCGCCCCCCTAGGACCTTGGACCTCGGACCTAGGGACCCGTCGTTACGGTTTCCGCGCCCGCCCGGCCTCGGGCGCCGGCGCCGCTTCGGCCGCCGCGATCGTGAAGAGATCCCGCTGCGTCTGCCCTCTGTGCACGACCTCGATCGCCTTGCGGAGCGGAGCGTCGTACCTGAGGCTGCGACGCCTCGCGGTCGAATCGCCGAACGCGATCAGCGTGATACGCTTCTCGAGCTCGATGTCGACGTAGCGCGAGCTCGCATCCCACTGCGAGCGGTCGACCGTCACGCCCTTGGTCTGGAGCCGGCGGTAGAGCTCCTCGCGCCACTCCGGCTGCACGCGGAAGTCGGGACGCACCCGACGCGAGAGCTCCATCGCGTAGTCGTGCATCGCCACGTGCACGTCGACCGCCTTCCCGCCGGAGAGCGTGCGTGCGACCTGCTGCTCGACGGTCGTCAGCGTGTCGTCGGGGACGATGATGTCGGGCGTGATCCCGCCGCCGCCGTAGACGATCCGGCCGGCGTCCGAGCGGTACACGGGACGGTTCTTCTTCGCCGCTTCGGTTTCCGTGCTGTCGAACACCTCGGCGACGATGCGGCCGTTCTCGATCTTGCGATCCTTCTGGATGGAGCGGCCGGAGGGGGTGTACCACTTCGCCGTCGTGAGCTTGAGCGCGTAGTCGCCGTCGAGCCGGAAGACCGACTGGACGAGCCCCTTGCCGAAGGTCGTCTGGCCCACCACGAGCGCGCGGTCGTGGTCCTGCAGCGCCCCGGCCACGATCTCCGACGCCGACGCCGACCGTTCGTCGGTCAGCACCACAAGCGGCGCCGACGGCAAGACCGGGTCGTTGGCCGCCGCGTGGTCGACCGGGTTGCCGACGCGGCCGCGCACGCTCAAGATCGGCTGGCCGCGGCGGAGGAAGAGGTTGGTGACCTCGAGACTCTGCTCGAGGATCCCGCCT
>JBHELH010000124.1:0-2792 GCA_046263215.1 Gemmatimonadaceae bacterium
GTCACGACGGCCCACCACATCGCGGCCGGGATGCTGCTGAACGCCTTCGGCTGGGCGTCGTGCTCGGCGAAGTACATGAGCGATGACGTCGTGACCAGGAGGATTGAGAAGAAGCCCAGGGCAACGAGTAGCTCCTCCCGCTTTCGCCCGACGACTCTTCCGATGAGTGCGACGCCCTGCGAGTACCGCGCGAGCTTGAGCACGCGAAGGACCCGCGCCAGGCGTGCGATGCGCAGGAACCGGAGGTCGACGCGGGTCGCGACGAGTGCCGGTGCGATCGCGAGCAGATCGATCAGGGCGAGCGGGGTGATCGCGAACCGGAGGCGCCCGAACAGGGGGTGGGAATAGCGAGGGGAGCAGGTAATCACCCAGAGCCGCAGCAGGTATTCCGTCCCGAAGAGTCCCAGAGAGACGACTTCGATCGTCCAAAGGATGGGCTGGAATTGGCGGTTTATCGTCTCCACCGTTTCGGCGATGACCGCTAGCGTGGTGATCGCGATCGCTCCAATGATCAGGAGGTTCCACGCCCTGGCGAGTCGGTCGGACGCGTCCGGCTGCTCGAGAACTCGGTAGAGGCGCTCTTTCAAGCGCATGGCTTCCCCAGAGGGCCGGGGAAGGTAAGAAACGGGTCGATGACGTGGGGGAGTTACACGCGATGCCATTTACACTTAGGACGATTAGAGGCGGTCCGGCGCTACTCGCCCTGCTGTGGGGGACGGCGCATACTACCACCCAGGCGCAAACCGTCGCCGACTCGCTCCCGCTCCACGTCTTCACGTACGACCGCACCGCGCCGCCGATCGCGCTCCGCGACTCGCTGCGGGCCAGCGACGCGCACGGCGTCCGAGTGTACGCGGTGAGCTTCGCGAGCCCGCGCGGCGGGCGGGCGACGGGGATCCTCTGCGTGCCGCCGGGCGCCGGCCCGTTCGCCGGGATCCTCCTCCAGCACGGGATGCCGGGGAACGCCGAGCAGACGCTGATGACGGCGACGCACCTGGCGCGGCACGGCGCCGTCGTGCTCTCGCTCGATGCGCCGTGGGCGAGGCGAGGCGGGCCGCCGGTCGCGTTCACGGCGCAGGACAGCGCCGACCAGGTGCAGCTCATCACCGACATGCAGCGCGGCGTCGACGTCCTCGTCGCGCGGCACGACGTCGACCCGGCGCGGCTCGCGTACCTCGGCGTGAGCCACGGCGGCGCGATGGGAGCGCTGCTCGCGGGCGTCGAGCGCCGGCTCAAAACGTACATCCTCGCGGTCGGCGACGGCGGGCTCGTCTCGCACTTCACCGGTGCGGACGACCCGCCGGGCGGGCCGATGGGTGTGGCGCGGGAGCGGTGGCAGCGCTGGCTCGCGGCGATGAAGCCGATCGAGCCCTTGCGCTTCGTCGCTCACGCGGCGCCGGCGAGCATCCTCTTCCAATCGGGGCGGCAGGACCGGCTCGTGCCGCCGGCGGATGCGGTGTGGCTGCACCGCGCGGCCAGCGAGCCGAAGACCGTGAAGTGGTACGACGCGGGGCACGGGCTCGGCCCGCAGGCGCGGGTGGATCAGCTCGAGTGGCTACAGCGGACGGTGGGGATGAGGGGGCCGGGGCGTGGGCCGTAACGCCCCGTAGCCCCGTACCACCCCCATAACGCCCCTCTTAACGCTCGCTTGATGCCGGGCCCCTTTCCTGTCCGGCGGCGGGAAGAGATGTCGGCAGTACCGGGTGACTGTCGTCCTGATCAGTCGCCCTGGTGGACCGTTGCTCTCGACGCTGAGCCGACCTGCCGGCGTTCTGCGCGTTCCGAAGTAAGGAACCTGACGACCGGCAAATCGCGTCTTCCGTCCCGACTACGACGCGAACGCTCAGGGTAAGCCGCTCCCGCCTAGGGGGGCGACCTCGTCAGCCACCATCTGCCTCGGAGGTTGCCATGCGTTCTCACCCACCGCTCATCACATTCGCATTCGCGCCGGCCCCTCGTTGGAGGATCCCAGCAGCTTCGCTACTTCTCCTCGGTTTTACGCTCGTTGCCTGCGAGGGACGAGAATTCCCTGTTACCGCGCCTCCGGAGGCGCTCTTGTCCAACGCACCGGCACGCGTGAAGCAGTCGGTGACCGGCCACGCTGAGATCCTCAATCCGACCACTGGCAATCGCCTGCGGTACTCGATCAGCGCGATCCGCCATAGCGACGGGAGGGTATCGGGCGAGGTCGAGGAGCACGTCGAAGTGGCTGCGACCGGCGAGTTCGTCCGGAAGGTTCACGCAACCGTCACATGCTTCACGATCGTGGGCAGTGAAGCTCGACTTGGTGGCTTCATCGACCGCGCCACCACAGCCGTTGGTACAATCCCGCCTGGTACGGAAGCCCTCATGACGGTTGTCGACAACGGCGAGGGGGGGAACGATCCCCCCGATCTCGCTAGCCCGGCTGTGGCTGGCGATGCCGAGACCCACTGCACCACCGGGCTAGTCCGGCCGCTTCTGCCCAACCAGCGTGGCAACATCCACGTCCGCCCATAGTCAACGGGCCGAGCCGAGAGAGGAGCGGGGCTGGCACCCGCCGGCCCCGCTCTGCGCGCGCTCAGAGCACCCTCCACATCGCGTGCGCCCCCCACTCCAGCACGCGCCGCTTCCACGGCCGCTTCCGGAACTCCTCGAGCACGATCTCCTTCGAGTAGCGGAGGTCCTCGAAGAACAGCCGGTCCAGCGAGGCGCCGAGCGTCGAGTCGAGCGCGAGGAGGTTGATCTCCTCGTTGAAGGAGAGCGACCGGTTGTCGACGTTCATGCTGCCGACGGCGACCCAGGCGCCGTCC
>JBHELH010000125.1:0-5288 GCA_046263215.1 Gemmatimonadaceae bacterium
TGCGCGTGCCCGCGGAGGAAAACGTCCTTCTCCTCCATTGCCTTGACGAGCGTCTCCGCGATCTCGATCGACGCGCGGCGGAAGGCGATCCGCTCCTCGTCGAGCTCCGTCGTGCGGGCCGCCACCTCCTCGCGCACGAACTGCTCGACCCGCCGCTGGTCGATGCAGAGCCGGCGCTTGTGAAGCGCACGGTTGATCGCCTCTTGGAGCTGGTCGATGTCGAACGGCTTCACCAGGTAGCCGAACGCGCCGTCGCTCAGCGACTGGGCGGCCGTCGAGGCGTCGTTCACCGCGCTGAGCATCAGGATCGCGACGTCTTCATCGATGGCCCGCGCCTGCGCGATGAGCTCCGTGCCGAGCGCTCCCGGCATCCGGACGTCACACAGGATGAGCTCGAACCGCGTCGTCTGCAGGAGGTCGAGCGCGGCGGCGACGCTCTCGGCTGTCAGTATGTCGAAGCCGCTCGGCTGAAGGACCCGGCAGAGCGCGGTGCGGATTGACTCCTCGTCGTCGACGACGAGCAGCCGCGGCGCGCGCGGGACCGGCGCGGGCAACGTGTAGTTGTTGACGGAGGTCTCACGCGAAATGCCGTTGCCACTCTTCGTCGACGTGGTCATGGTGCGCGTTCCTAAGGCGGGATGATTCGCGGGCGACGCGACAGGGCGGGGTCGGGGAGTCGCGCTGGGGGCCGCATCGGGGAAACCACTTCGGAGAAAGACGAAGCGGCCGTCGCGGCGAAACGCATCGGAGGTGGGAGGTAGGAGCGAGAAACGTTTGGCGGGTCAGTCTCTATTTCTCCCACCTCCCCCCTCCTACCTCCCACCTCCCTCTCAGTCTCCGACGAACTCCACCGTGACCGGACGCGTGATCACGCCCTCGTCGACGCCGCGCTGGAGCAGCCGGCGCACCGCCTCCCGGCCGCGCGCGCCGTAGTCGAGCGTCCAGTCGTTGACGTACATGCCAACGAACCGGTCCGCCTTGCTACGGTCGAGCGACCGGGCGTAACGCATCGCATGGTCGAGCGCTTTCGCACGATGCTCGAGGCCGTAGGCTATGCTGGCGCGCAAATGTCGCGATATAGTCTCGACGAGCGCCTCGCCAAGGTCTTTTCGGACGACGTTCCCACCCAGTGGCAGTGGGAGGCCGGTCGCCTCGTACCACCACTCGCCCATGTCGGCGACGAGGTGAAGGCCGCGCTCGGCGTATGTGAGCTGGCCCTCGTGGATGAGCAGCCCGAGGTCGACCTGCCGATCGAGGACCGCGTCCTCGATCTGATCGAACGGGGTCGGGACGGGAACGAAGTCCGGCTCGAAGAGCCGCAGGGCGAGATACGCCGTCGTCAGCGTCCCCGGAACAGCCACTCGCGCTCCGCGGACTGCGTCCCGCCCGAGCGGCTCGCGTGCAACGAGCCGCGGGCCGTATCGGTCGCCCATCGACGCGCCGTGCGGCAGGAGTGCGTATTGGTCGGCGAGATACGCGTACGCGTGGATCGACACCGCGGTCACCTCGAGCTCCCCGCGCAGCGCACGCCGGTTGAGCGTCTCGATGTCCTGCAACTCGTGCACGTACGTGATGCCGTCAGTGTCGATCTTCCCCGCCGCGAGCGCATAGAACATGAACGCGTCGTCGGAGTCGGGACTGTGGGCGACGTGGATGGTTTGGGGCATGGCTATCGGTGCGGGCTTCGCCCGCAGGCTATCAGCTATCAGTACTTCAGCTATCAGCTATCAGCTATCAGCTATCAGCTATCGGTACTGTGGATGGCCCGGCGCTACGCGCCGGGCCTTGCTGCATGGGGTGGGCCGCAGCACACCGAGGGTCGTACCCATGAGCGGCCCGGAGGGCCGCCCGTCCCTGCTACTGATAGCTGATAGCGGATAGCTGATAGCGTCGCCGACGCAGGCGGCGACTAGCGTCCCCGCGCCGCCGCCAGCGCCGCGTCAATTTCCCGTTCGTGCATGCGGTACTCGGGAAGCTGTCGGCCTCGCTCGGTTGGCTCGATGGCGAGGAAGCGTCGCTCGAGCGACTGCGCGCGCGGGGTGTCGCCGGCGGCGCGGGCGGCGCGGATGGCGAGCATCAGGCCGAGCAGGTGGTTCGGGCTGCGCGCGAGAATCGTGTCGGCTTGCGCGCGCGCCATCTCGTGGTCGCCGGCAACCTGGGCGATGCTGCCGAGGTCGTAGCGGTGGTCGAGGGTAAGTGAGTCGAGACGCTGGTACGCTCCGATGGCCATCGGCGCGAAGAACTGAACGCTGTCCGCGCGGCCACGCTCGGCGAGCGCCATCACGCGATCGTGGAGTCGGACAGCCTGCTCCTCCGGCGTCATCGCGCTGATGTCCGGCGCCCGCGTGCCCATCGACGGAATGGGCGCGGCCGGCGCCACCGCGCCCGCCCCGCCACCAACTCCCGCTCCGCCCTGCGCCCGCGCGCCGAAGCGCTGGCCGACGACCAGGGCGACCAGCGCGACGAACGCGACGAGCGCGATACCCCAGGGCAGCCCCGCCGAGAAACCCCGCGGCTCCGCGGCTGGCGAGCCCGCGCCACCCGCCGCCGAGCCTGCGACCTGGGTCGCCACGCCGCAGCGATGGCAGAAATTCGCCCCCGGCGTGAGCGGCGAGTCGCACTGCGAGCACGTCGCACCGGCCAGCGGCGCCCCGCAGTTCGAGCAGTAGTTGCCCGACGCGGTAGCGGAGCAACGTGGGCAGGTGGCGGTGGCCGGCGGGGTCATGCGGGAAAGCTAAAGGAGAGGGGAGAGGAGGGAGGAAGGAGGGAGGAGTGCTAACGGAAGCGGGCCCGCGCAGCGCGCGGGCCCGCGTGCCTCTGTAGCTGCTCTCTCCTCTCCCCTCTCTCCTCCTTCCTCTCTCCTCTCTTCTCTACTGACTCCTCCGCCTGCTCGGCTCGGAGATTCTCTCGACCGTCCGCTCGGCCTTGCTGTCGTCGCGCGCCTTACGCACGACATCGGCCTGGGCAACGATGCCGACGAGCGTCCCGCGGTCGTCGACGATCGGCACGCGGCGCACCTGCTGGTCGGCCATCGTGTCCATCACGTCGTCGACGTCTGCATCCGGGCGGAGAGTCGCGAGTCTGTCCGAGGTCATCACGTCGCTCACGCGGGTGTTCGCGTCACGCCCCGCGGCGATGACGCGAATCGCGATGTCGCGGTCGGTCACCACGCCGACAAGTCGCTTGCTCCCCTCGGACTCGACCACGGGAAGGATGCCCGTGTCCTCACGCTGCATGAGCTTCGCCGCGTCGCGAACCGTCGTGCCGGGCGTGACGGTCGTGGGGTCTTTGGTCATGATCTCCTGGATCTTCATGGCGCGTCCTCGTCGCGATGGTAGTAGAGAAACGACCGGTGCGCGCAAGGGACGTGCCGAAAACGACCGCGAATTGCCGGCTGCATCCGCGGCCTGCTTTACATCATCGCCGTCGTGAAGAACTTTCGTCCAACCTCAACCGTACCTCGCTTGACCCGCGCCTCTCGCTCCGTCATCCCCGACGCCCGCAACGCGACCGCCAAGGACATCCTTGCCCTCGCCGATAAGCTGAACGTCCGCTCGATGCGGCTGCAGTTCACGGACATCCTCGGCGTCAACAAGAACGTCGAGATCCCGGCGTCGCAGTTCGAGAAGGCGCTGTCGGGCGACATCATGTTCGACGGTTCCTCGATCGAGGGCTTCGTGCGGATCGAGGAGTCGGACATGCTGCTGGCGCCCGACCTCTCGACGTTTCAGCTCTTCCCGTGGGGCGACGCGCAGGCGCGCGTCGCGCGGCTCATCTGCGACATCAACCTCCCGGACGGCACGCCGTTTCCCGGCGACCCGCGCGGTGTGCTCAAGCGGCAGATCGCGCGCGCGGCGGAGCTGGGCTTCACGATGAACGCCGGGATGGAGGCGGAGTTCTTCCTCTTCCGGCCCGGCGCGGACGACGAGCCGACGACGGTGACGCACGACGTCGGCGGCTACTTCGACCTCGCGCCGGCGGACCAGGGTGAGGAGGCGCGGCGCGCGATGGTCGGCGTGCTCGAGCAGATGGGCTTCGAGGTCGAGGCCTCGCACCACGAGGTCGCGCACGGCCAGCACGAGATCGACTTCCGCTACGCCGACGCGCTGCGCACCGCCGACAACATCGCGACCTTCCGCTTCGTGGTGAAGCACGTCGCGCGGCAGTTCGGCCTCGTCGCGTCGTTCATGCCGAAGCCGATCTACGGGCAGAACGGGAGCGGCATGCACACGCACCAGTCGCTCTTCCGCGGCAAGGAAAACGCGTTCTGGGACGCGAAGGCGCAGTGGGAGCTGTCGCCGGTCGCCCTACATTATATCGGCGGCTTGCTCCGGCACGCGCGCGGGATGTGCGCGATCACGAACCCGCTCGTGAACTCCTTCAAGCGGCTGGTGCCGGGCTACGAGGCGCCGGTCAACGTCGCGTGGTCGATGCGCAACCGGTCGCCGCTCATCCGCGTCCCCGAGCGGCGCGGTCCGGGGACGCGCGTCGAGCTGCGGATGCCTGATCCGTCCGCGAACCCCTACCTCGCGCTCGCCGTGATGCTCGCCGCGGGGCTCGACGGGATCGAGACGAAGGCCGATTGGAGAGAGCCCGTCAACGAGAACATCTTCGAGATGAGCTTCCGCGAGCGCCGCCGGCTGCGCATCGACGACCTGCCGCACGACCTGAACGAGGCGCTGACGGAGCTGGAGAAGGACGACGTGATCATCAAGGCCCTGGGTGAGCACGTCGCGCGGCATTTCGTCGAGGCGAAGCGGCAGGAGTGGCGAGAGTACATCACGCAGGTGACCAGCTGGGAGCTGGAGAATTACCTGGTGAAGTACTGAGCCGCTAAGTGTCAGCCCGACACTCGCGGCGCCTTCGGTGCGCTCGCGCGGGATGACAGTCAGTCGGTTCTGAGGGCCGACATCGGGTCCACCCGCGTCGCCCGCCGTGCCGGCAACCAGCACGCGACCAGCGCCACCAGGAGAAGCAGCGCCGGCACTGCGCCGAACGTCAGCGGGTCGAGCGGACGCACGCCGAACAGGAAACCGGAGAGAAATCGCGTCGCCGCGGCGGCTGCCGCGAGTCCGAGTGCGAGACCGGTGGCGGCCGTGACCAGTCCCTGCCGCACCACCAACCGGAGGACGGCCCCGCGCGGCGCGCCGAGCGCCATCCGGACGCCGAACTCGCGCGTGCGCGCGGTGACGACGTAGGACATCACGCCGTAGACGCCGACCGCCGCGAGGACGAGCGCGAGCGTCGCGAACGCTGTCATCAGCGTCATCGGCAGGCGCCGTTCCGCG
>JBHELH010000126.1:0-3196 GCA_046263215.1 Gemmatimonadaceae bacterium
GAGGGCGACGACGCCGAAGCCGGAGCTGAGGGTCGCCACCTGCACGAGCAGAGCGGCTCCCATGGCCGAGATGCTCGACGCGCCGCTTTGTCTCGCCATCACGGCCATGGCGCCAATCGTCCAGACTTTCCCAGGGACGTACTTCCCGAGGTTCGAGACGGTCCAGATGCGCGCTGCCTCGACCGGCGGCAGCCGAGTGCCCCACGCTGCCAGGAGCTGCCGCCACACCTCGATGAGAATGGCGTAGCCGGCCAGCACGGGGGCGCAGGAGGCGACGATCCACCACCACCCCGGCGTGAGCTGCGCGGCGGCGGCGCGCACCCGGTCCCACTCGGTCCAGAGGTACGCGCAGGCGAATGCGAGGATGGTCGCGAAGAGCACCGCCCGGACGGCGCGCCAACCGCCGTGCAAGGTGTTACGCTGCGCCGCGTCGTGCACGCGTGGCGAGGGCGGCGCGGTAGATGTCCGCGTACTGGCGCGCGACGGCGCCGGGTGCGAACGTGGCCAGGGCGTGCTGACGGCCGGCGACGCCGAGCGCCCGGCCACGGTCCTCGCGGCCGAGCAGGTCGTCCAGGGCGGCCGCGAGCCGCTCGGCGTCGGCCGGAGGCACGAGGATCCCGGTACGACCGTGGTCGACGAGGTCGGGGAGCCCGCCGGAGTCGCAGGCGACCACGGGAGTCTCACACAGTTGTGCTTCCGCCGCGACCAGCCCGAGTCCCTCGTGGAGAGATGGCACGACGAGCGCGGTGGCCGCCCGGTAGAAGTCCGCTAATGCCGGTTGCGGCACGGCGCCGTGCCACCGGACGCGCTCGCGCAGGCCCAGCGAGGCGCTGAGGGCGCGGAGGGCGGCCGCGTCCTCCCCATCCCCAACGACGTCAAGCGACGCCCGCGCCCGCATCAGAGGGAGCGCGCGAAGGAGGAGCTCGAGGCCCTTCTGCCGGTTGAGGCGGCCGACGAACAGCAGGCAATCCCGAGTCCGCGCACTGCCGGGCGAGAACAGCTCGGCGGCGACCGGCATTCGTGCCACGAGCGGGGCCGGTAGCGCCGGCGCGACCGCGTGCGTTTCGGCCGCGAGCCATCTCGAGACGGCCGTTGTCCGCGCGGACCGCGCGAGGACCTGCCGGAACAGCGGGCGCGCGAGATCCGAGGCGCGGGCGAGGCGGACGTCGGTGCCATGGAGCGTCGTCACGAGCGGCTGGCGTCCGGACAGGGGAAGCGCGGCGAGGCCGCTCGGGAACCACCAGTGTGCGTGGATGACGTCCGGTCGGAGCTCGCGCGCCGCGGCGAGAGCCGCCCTGAGCTCTGCGGCGAGGAGCCCGCCGAGCGCGAGCCGCGCGCCCCACGACGTCCTGACCTGTTCGACCATGGTGCCCGTGTACGCGAGCGTCTCGAGCTTGTCGGGCGCGTAGCGGAATCGGCGCACGACGATGCCGTCGATCGGCTCGCGCTCGGCGTAGCCGGGCGCGTGCGGGGCCAGCACGGCGACCGTCACCCCTTCCCCACGCAGCGCCGTGGCGAGCCGGAGGAGGAAGGAGCCCGCGGCGTCGCCGGCGTACCTCGGGAACGCGTGGGTCAGGAAGAGCACGTGCACGCGCCGCTCCACGCCGGCCGCGTCAGCGCTCGCGTGCCGCGCTCAAACTGCTGTGGAGCTCCTCCAGGCGACGGCGTAGCTCGCGTGCCTCGGCGCGCTGGCCGGCAATCTGCTCGCCGAGCAGTCCCGTGGCGAAGAAGATGCCGCCGAGGATCACGCACGTCTGGATCACCGTCCAGATGGGTCGCTGTCCGAACCCGGTGAAGGCCAGCAGCACGAGCGCGCCGATTCCGGCGAGGACTCCGAGGACCACCATCGCCGCGCCGAGCATTCCGAAGGCGAGCAGCGGCTTCTGACCGAACCGCAGCTCGAACCACACGGACAGCATGTCGAGCACGCCGACCGGGATGCGGGAGAGCCCGAACTTGGACCGGCCGGCGTGCCGGGGGTATAGAGCGACCGGGACCTCGGTGACGGTGAACCCGTGGGCGGCGGCGATCGCGATCATGTACCGGTGCCAGTCCGGCCGCGCGGGGAGGACGTCCATGATCTCGCGCCGGTAGGCCTTCACCGAGTTGAGATCGCGCACGCGCACGTTGAACAGGGCGCGGCTCAGCCGGTTGTAGATGCCCGAGACGAACTGCTTGTCGTACTTCCCCATCTTGAAGCCGGTCACCATGTCCGCCTCGTCGGCGAGGATCGGGGCGATCAGGCGCGGGATGTCCTCCGGCTTGAACTGGAGGTCGGCGGGGTAGAAGACGAGGACGCGCCCCCGGGAGTGCAGGTAGCCCGTGCGGAGGGCCTCGGCGATGCCGCGCCGGCTGCGGTGGCGCGCGATCCGGATGAACGGGTAGCGCTCGGCGAGGTCGCGGAGCACGCGCCAGGTGTCGTCCTCGGAGCCGTCGTCGACGACGACGACCTCGAAGCGCGCCTCGGGCGTCGAGCGGAAGGCCGCATCGGCCTGCTCCATGAAGAGCGGCAGGTTCTCCGCCTCGTCATTGGCCGGGACGAGGACGGAGACGTCAACCTCTTCGGTCGGCGGTCGGCGGTCGGCCGTCGGCGCGTAGGCGGAGGAAGTCACTGGGGCGCCGAGGGCCCGCTCACACGCGCTTCCGCATGCGGGCGGAGAGCACTCCGAGCTGGTCGCGGTACTTGGCCACCGTGCGCCGCGCGATGTTGACCCCCCGCTGCTTCAGGATGTTGACGATCGCCTGATCGGTGAGCGGGTGGCGCGGATTCTCCTCGCTGACGAGCTTCTGGATCTGCGCCTTGATGCCGCGGGCTGACACGTCCTCGCCGGCCGTCGTCGAGAGCCCAGACGAGAAGAAGAACTTGAGCGGCAGCACGCCGCGGGGCGTCTGCACGTACTTCTCGTTCGTCACCCGACTGACGGTCGATTCGTGCATGTTGATCACCTCAGCCACCTCGCGCAGCGTGAGTGGCTTGAGGTGTTGAACGCCCTTCTCGAAAAAGTCACGCTGCCGCTCGACGATGTAGTTCATGACCTTCAGCATCGTCTGGCGGCGCTGCTCGATGGCCTGGATCATCCAGTTCGCCGAGTTGAGCTTGTTCGAGATGAACTCCTTGCTCTCGCCGTCGAACTTCTTCTTGTCGCGCGCGATCTCCTGGTAGGCGCGGCTGAGCTTCAGGCGCGGCAGGTTCGCG
>JBHELH010000127.1:0-3599 GCA_046263215.1 Gemmatimonadaceae bacterium
TCGCACCGAGCGCAACCCGCGCGCGGCTCGTCGCGGCCTCCGCGACACCCTTCTTCCCCCCGGGACTTCCCGGCCTGCGTCGGACGGGCGGCATCAGATGGGATCCCAGTCGAGCTTCGCGATGTACGCATCCCCCGGACCGTCTCGGGGAATCGCCAGCACGTAGCCGATGTCGAGGTGGAGATGGTCGTCCGTGCCGTCCGGCCCCTGCCCGTAGGGCTGCGTCCAGACGCCGGGAAGCGCCTCGCGCGCGACCTGCGCGTAGTGCTCGACCGCCTGGCGGTCGTCCAGGTAGGTGTCGCCCACGCGGTAGATGTCCACGGCCGTCGCCCAACAGTGCGGTGAGGCGTTACCCGTCAGCCGGTGGCGCGGCGAGCGGTAGCCGCCGTTCGCCGCGACGTGTACGTAGGTGTCGACCGCCTCGCGGAAGCGCTCGAGGCAGAGGGCGAGCAGCGTCACTGCGCAGGGGACGTAGCGCGGGAACGAGCGGAGCGGCTCGGCCTCCCGCACGTCGGTGTGAACGAACTCCCAGAGCTTGAAATGCGGCGTGACCTCGAGCTCGAGGGCCGCGGTCCACGACGGAACCTCGTAAAAGTAGCGCGGAAGCTGCCGCGCGCGGCCCGCGCGGTCGCATAGGTAGCCGCCGGGGTCGAGTGCGTCGCGGTACCGCTTCTCCAGGCGGCGGCCGTCGACGACCGGCAGTGGCAGCCCTCCGCCGCCGTCACTCATCCTCGTCCAGCCCCCCGAGCAGATAGGTGTAGATGTCATACGACGCGGCGGCGATCGTCGCCGAACGGCCGGTCACGTCGGGGTCCCACTCCGTGAGAATGGCGACGACGTACGGCTTACGTTTCGGCAGGTAGACGATCCCCGCATCGTGCGCGACGGTGGAGATCTCTCCCGTCTTGTGCGCGACACGTGCGGCCACCGGCAGGCCGGCAGGAATACCGCTGTTGAACTCCTGCGCGTGCAGGATCTCGAGCATCTGGCGCGACAGCTCCGGCGAGAACGCCCGCTCCTCCGCGATCAGCCGCAGCAGGTGCATGAGCCCGTCCGCCGTGACCTGGTTGTTGATCCCCGCCTGGAACGCGCGCTCGTCCTCGACGCCGCGCCGGACGTCGACGCCTTGGATCCCGAGCTCGACGAGGGTCCGCTGCACGCTCTCCAGGCCGATATAGTCGAGCAGCAGATTCGTCGCGAGGTTACTACTCGTGGCGATCATGTGCAGCGCCAGTTCGCTGATCCGCATCGTCTTGCCGATCGCCTCCTGCACCTCCGCGTTCGCGTCGCGGTCGGCGTTGACGCGGAAGAGCGTACCGTCGTACGCGCTGACGAACCGATTGCGGACGTGGAGGCGTGATTGTGGCACGAGCCCGCCACGATGAATCTCCCCGAACACGGCGAGCAAAATGGCGAGCTTGATGGTGCTCGCCGCATGAAACCATCGGTCCGCGCTGTACCCGAACACGGTCCGGGTCTCGCCGTCGTACAGCGAGACCCCGAGCGCCTTGCAGCCCGAGCGCTTCTCGAGCTCCTCCAGGCGCGCACGAAGAGCGTCCGGTGACTCCTGTGGCAGAGCCGGCTCGGGCGCGAGTACATGCGAACTCATGGGCGCACGTACAGTCGCAAACGGGGTGCCGAGGCAGTGGGTTCGCGATGTGCGCCGCGGCCCTGAGAGCAACTCAGGGTGCACAAGCGGCTCCGACGCCTCTAACGACGATGACCCGGGTGGGACTCGAACCCACGACCTAGCGGTTAAAAGCCGCGTGCTCTACCAACTGAGCTACCGGGTCCGGGCGACCTGAGCTCGCGTCAGGCGGCGTCCGATCCTGAACTTAGCCGAGCCGGCCATCCCCCGGTACCGAGGCGCCCCGCGTACGCGGCCGGCGTCGCGGCCCACCTTCGCCGCTCCGACAGGCTGGCACTCTAGATGCCAAGTCCACAGCCTGCTTCCCCCCAACGGATTCGTAAAAGGGTACATGAGATCCACCAGCCACGAGGTCGCGACGCGCTACCGCAATTGGGTCCTGCGGGTGCTGCCGCCGCAGGAGCAGGAGCTTCTTGCACCTCACCTTGAGCCGGTCCCGCTCGAGCTCGGTCGGGTAGTGTGCGAGTTCAACGTGCCGATCGAGCACGTGTACTTCCCCGAAGACGGGATCATTTCGAGCCTGAGCGTGATGGCCGACGGCTCGGGGGTCGAGACGGCTACCATCGGACTCGAGGGTATGAGTGGGATCGCCGTCTTCCACGGCGTGGATGCCACCCCCGAGCACGTGTTCGTCCAGGTGCCTGGGAAGGGGTACCGAATCTTGTCGCACACCTTTCGGGCTACCCTGCTCGGTGCCCCGACGCTGAGGGGTGTGCTGCACCGCTACTCGGTGGCATTGCTTACCCTCATCGGCCAGACGTCCGGGTGCAACCGGAAGCACTCGGTGCTCCGCCGCTGCGCGCGTTGGCTTCTGCTGACCCACGACCGAGTCGGACGCGACGGCTTCGAGTTGACCCACCACATCCTCTCGCAGGTGCTCGGCGTCCGCCGAGCGAGCGTGACCGAAGCCGCTCTGGCCCTCCAAAAGGCTGGGGCCATCGAGTACCGGCGCGGCTCCGTGACGGTGCTCGACCGTCAGGCGCTCGAGAGGGAAGCTTGCGAATGCTACGGGGTGATCCGCAGCACGTTCGACCGGTTGCTGGGCGACGGCGAGACGCCCAATCCGCTGGAGGGCGTGCCACTCTCGAAAGACGGCCGGACGATCGCCAAGGACGGTACGCCGATGGCCGACCCGGGTGAGGGGCCGAACGCGCTGTCTTGATTGCTATCGCGAGGTCGGGGGCTCATGACGTAGTCGTAGACGAGCCGCGAGATGTCCGCGGCGAGCGATGCTGACACTTTGGCGTCCCGTACGCCGCGCGTGAGCACGACGAGGACGTACGGCGCGCGCCCAGCCGACGCCGGATAGACGATGGCCGCGTCGTGCGCGACGGCCGTGATCTCGCCGGTCTTGTGCGCGACGCGGGTGCCCGGCGGTAGCCCCGCGGGGATGCGGTCGTTGAACTCCTGGCGCAGCAGAATGCTGCGCATGGAATCGGTGCTCGCCGGCGATGCCGCTTCGCCTCGCTCGAGCGCCGTGAGCAGCGCGGCGAGATCGCGCGCGGTCGTCGTATTGTTGCGCCCCGCCTCGTACGCCTTCGTGTCCTCGACGCCGCGCAGCACACGCATGCGAGTCGCGCCAAGCCGGTGTGCGGTCGCGTTGGCATTCTCCGCGCCCACGAGGGCGATCACCGCGTTCGTAGCGAGGTTGCTCGACCGAGTGATCATGCGGTCGATCAGTTCGCGCACGGGCACGCGCTTCCCGACGCGGGCGTACTGACTACTGTCAGAGTCATCCGTCGGGTCGAGGGAGTAGGGGGATCCGTCGACGATCGATCCGAACTGATTGACGAGAAGGATGCCTTGGTCGAGCCGAAGGCGGCCGGCGTCGATCTGCCGAAATGCCTCGATCATGACCGCGACCTTCATCGTGCTCGCGGCGTGGAATGACTCGTCCGCGTTCACGAAAAGCGCGCCGCCGTCTCCGAGGTCGCGGAACGCGACGCCGACG
>JBHELH010000128.1:0-20733 GCA_046263215.1 Gemmatimonadaceae bacterium
CCAGAGCGTGTCGTAGTTGAGCCGCTTGGGCAACCAGACCGAGAAGTTTGCCGACGGGAATTCGGACCTCGGCGCAAGCACACCCACCACCGTGCGCGAGCGGTCGTTGAGCGTGATGCGGCGGCCAATCGCGGACGAATCGCCGCCGAAGCGTCGCATCCACAGCCCGTGACTGATCATCGCAACCGGTGGTCCGCCGCGCCGTTCCTCTTCGGCGGTGAAGGAGCGTCCCAGCAGCACACGCGCGCCTAGCGTCTGGAAGAAGTCGTCGGTCACGAGCACGGCTTGCACGCGCTCGGGTTCCGCGCCCGCTCCGTCCGGCGCGATGAGCACCGTGGCGGAGTGGTACGCGGCGAGCTTCTCGAACGACTTGGCGTCGCGGCGGTAGTCCACGAACTCCCCCTCCGAGACCGTTTGAAACGGAGACAGGTGGTCCAGCCGAACCAGGCTCGCGGGATCGCGGAACGGGAGTGGCTTGAGCAGCACGCCGTTCACCGCGCTGAAGGTGGCGACGCTGGCGCCGATCCCCAGGGCCAGTGTGGCGAGCACGGTGAGCGCGAAGCCGGGCGACCGCCGCATGTTGCGCAGCGCGTAGCGGATGTCCTGCAGGATGGAAGCCAGCATGAAATCCTCTCGTTGGAAGTGCGTGAGCGACGCCGTCTGCCGCAGCGCGTCGCGTTCGTCGGCGTGCTTGCGGATGCGGCGGCGCAGCGAGTCCACGCGCGCTGGCACTGCGTTGCGCGCCAGGTCCGTGATCACGCGCGTCCAGACGCGCGCCACACCCAGGGATGCGCCCTCGCGCCGGGCGTGCGACAGCCTGTCGCGGTGGAAGTCGAGCATCGCGTCGCCGAACTCGTCGCGAAAATCCCGCGGGTACACGCGCAGCAGCGCGCGATACACTCGCTCGCTCGCGGTCCGCGGCTTGAATCGACCGTATTCGGGCACGCGCTACCTGGCGCGTTCGGGTTGCAGCAGCCGGGCCTGCTCGGCCAGGCGAACCAGCGCGCGCAACCGCGCGGCTTCGGCGGCCACCACGCGGCGACCGAAGGGTGTCAGCCGATAGTAACGACGTCGTTCGTCGTCGACGTCAGAGGCAGGGCGCCGCGCCGCCTCCTCCAGGAGCTTCTCGTCGGCGAGCCGGCGGATCGTGCGGTACAGCGACCCCGCCTCGAGCTCCGTCTCGCCCTCCGTGTGTGCCAGAACGTCCTGCATGATGCCGTACCCGTGTCGTTCCCCGGGGGCCAGCATGAGCAAAACCAGGAAATCCACCGAACGCAGCGGTAGGACGTCACTGGGGCTGCGGGATCGAGCTGGGGCCATGCGGTCCGGGTCTGAGTCTATAGGCAGAATGCCTATATGCACTCAGACAGCACAACCGGCAAGATGGTTGGGGGCCCGCTCCGGCCTCCCGGCAGAGCCTGTCCCCGGCGCGCGCGGACTAAGTGCCTGCGACGCGAAGCCGCCGGCAACGCCAACGCCGGGGCGGACGGAGGGCAAGCGCCGCAGAGGCGAGGAGCCTGTCCTCGTCGCCGCCTCAGGTCGAGCCCGGAGCGGCCCAAACCAATGCGGATCGTTCAAGCGGTCGAGGCCCGCGCCGGCGCACCCGCTATCAGGTACCAAAACGCCAGAAGTTCCCGTACCCCACGTGCCAGACCGCATAGAACGACAGGCGGAACAGAACCGCCGTGAGGAACCCGAACCGCCGGTAGAAGTACCCCGTCAGGAGATTCGACAGGAACAGCGGCTGGAAGGCCCAATTCACCAGCGTCACCGGTAGCTGGACCGGCTGCTCGACCTGCTGCAGATCCTCCCAGACGTGCGGCAGCGGCTCGTAAAGGGACGTCACGACGTTCGCGATCCAGAACGCCGCGTTCCGCAGGTGTCCCATGAGCAACACTTCGCCGATCAGCCACGTGATGAGCGTGACGCCGAAGAGCCGTAGCAGGATCTCGAGGAAGAGCGCGCCGTACGCGTAGAACGGGATCGACGCCGGGTAGTGGAGATGAATCTCCGACGGGTTCGGCAGATCGCGTGCGACGGTCACGAGCCCGTAGACGATCCCCCACACGACCGGCACGAGGAGCCGCTTGCGGTGCTGCACCGCGCGGTCCCACATGTCCGGGAACCGCGCGTAGGGTGCGAGCATCAGCCCGCACAGCCCGCACGACGCGACCGTCAGCAACATCCGCCACTCGAACGCGCTGGCCTGCGCCTCGAGCGGGAAGTCGGTCGGATGGTCGACGAAGTACAGCTTCGCGGCCACGAGCGTCGCTACGAGCAGGCCGAACGTGACGAAGCTCGCCGCCGACACCCGCAGCAACTCGAAGGGGCTGCGGCGGGGGATGGGAACGTCGTTCCTGTCGACCGTGAACCTTGGGACGCCCGCGTTCGCAACCGGTTCGCGTACCGACGGCGGGGGCGGCGACTCGTTCAGCTCCACGGACGACATGACCACAGCTCCGACGGGCTACAAATGCTCGTACGACGCCCGCTGGGCGCGGTTTCAGCCAGGATCTACGACGAAGGCTTGAGCGGCCGGCCGGATAGCCGCCCCGCGCACCGACACGATCGGGCTCGGCCCCTCCGGGCCTCGTGCAGGGTGACAGACCGGGACTCGTCGCGCCCGCCGGACCGAACGTCCTACGACGCCCGCACGGTCTCCGCCGGGTCCGCCCGCGCCGCCCGGAGCGCCGGGAACACACATACCGCGACCGCGACAATCGCAAGCAGCAATTCCGCCGCTACTAGGGAAACCACGTCGGCCGCATGCAGGTCCCAGATCCAGGAGCTCAACAGCGTGCCGCCCGCCATCGCGGCGAACGCACCGACGCCGATCCCGGCGAGCACCATCACCGCGCCGTCGTGCGCCACCATCCGCACGACGTCGCGCGGCCGAGCGCCGAGCGCGAGCCGCACGCCGAACTCGCGCGACCGCCGGCTCACCGCGTACGCGAGCACGCCGTAGAGACCGACCGACGACAGCACGAGCGCGATCACCCCGAGGAGCGCGAACAGCGCCGCCATGAACCGCCGCGCGACTAGCGAGGCCTCGTAGTCCGCGAGCCACGACTCTACGATCACGCTGCGCGACCGGGGCCACGACGCGAGGACGATGCGCGACAGGGCCATCGACGTCGCCCCCATGTCTGCGGTTGCGCGGACCACGACGTGCGGGAATCGGGGGCCGTCTGCCCTGACGACGTAGATCGTCCCCTCGTGCCGTGCGTACGGGTCGTTCGGGAAGGCGAGCCACGCCGACTTGGCGACGCCAACGACCGGCAGCCAGGGCCGGAAGGCACGTGAGTGACCCAGCTTGATCATCCGTCCGACGGGATCACTCCCCGGCCACAGACGGCGCGCGGCAGCTTCATCGAGGATCACGACGCCGTCGCGGGAGGAGCGGTCGCCCTCGGCAAAGTCTCGCCCCGCGACGATCGTGATGCCGAAGACTCGCAAGACACCTGGGCTGACCACCCGGTACGTGCCCATCACGGCCTCGTGCCCCCCACCTTCGGCCAGCTCCGACGTGACGGCGTTCCCCTCGGGCGACTCTGCGGCGATCGTCGCGGCGGCCCGGACGCCCGGGATGCGGCGCGCGCGCTCGAGGATCTCGTCGTGGATCCGGATTGCGTCGTCGTCTCGCTCGACGTCCGGGCGCGGTCGGAGCGCGGTGGCTTTCAGCAGCGGCCGCGGGTCGTAGCGAAAGTCGAAGTCGCCGACCCGTTGCGCCGCCCGAGCCAGCAGTCCGGCACCCATGAGCAGCGTCATCGCGAGCGCGACTTCACCCATCACGATGAAGCTGTAACGGCGGGAGCGCTCTGTCGTCGCGGCGGCCCCGCCTTTGAGGGGCTCGCTCACGTCGATGTCGGAGGCACGAAGCGCCGGTACCAGCCCAAAGAGGACGACCGTCGCCGCGGCGGTGAGCAGCACAAAGACGTACACGCGCCAGCTCAGGTGTGGCTGCAGGAGGCCGACGAAGCTCAGCTCCTGCGGCATCCGCTTGACCGCGATCCCCATCGTCCATGCTGCGACGAGCAGTCCGAGCGCACCACCACCGGCGGCGACGAGCGCGCTCTCGGCGAGCACCTGCCGCGCGACCGCACCGCGCGTCGCGCCGAGCGCCATGCGGAGCGCGATCTCGCGGCGCTTGGCGGCCACGCGAACCAGCATCAGGTTCGCGAGATTCGCGCACGCGATCAGCAGCACGACGAGCGCTGCCCCCGCCATCGCGAAGTGGAAGTCGCGGAGCCTCTCCGGGTCGAAGCGGACCGGCCGCAGGTGATACCAGAACCCGATGCCAGGTCCGCGCTCGCGGTTCAATCGTCCGGCGAGACCCGCAAGCTCCGCCCGCGCGGCCTCCGCCGTCACGCCCGGCTGCAAGCGTACGACCGCGGTGATCCGGCCAAGCTCCGACCCACCGAATCGCTCTCCGGCCGTGAGCCAGACGGCAGAGCCGAACGCGTAGTTGACCCCCGGCGGAAGTACCCCGATCACCGGCGCCGTGCGATCGTCGAGCGACACTACCGCTCCCTCGAGCGACCGGCGGCCGGCGAACATGCGGCGCCAGATCTCGTAGCTCACGACGGCGCTGCGCGCGTCCTCCGGGTCGCCGCCCGGCCGGAAAAGGCGACCGAGGTAAGGGCGAACACCGAGCACCTCGAAGATGTTGTCGGTGGCCAGTTGGACGGACCCGCTCGAGGTGCCGTTCGGGCCCTGGATGGTGCTCATGCGGCCGCTCGTCCCGGCGACGGCCGCGAATGACCGAGTACCCTCGCGCAGCAGCGCGAAACCGTCGGCGGTCGTCGGCCCGCCGGGAATGCGCCGGAGCTGCTGCCAAACCCAGTACAGCCCGTCCGGATCGCGAAACGGCACGTACGGGTGCACCACCGCGTCGAGAATCCCGAACATCGTCGTCGTGAGCCCGAGCGCCAGGCCGAGCGTCAGGACCGCGGTCGCGACGAAGGTGGGGCTCTGCCGCAGCGAACGCAGAGCGTATGTCAGGTCGCGGAGCCGCATCGCTGGGAGGACGACCCGCGGGCGGGTTAGGTTAGACAGACTCCCGGCTCGGAGGTCGAATGAGACTCGCATCCACCGCGATCGCTCTCGCGCTACTCCTCCCGCAGCAGGCCCACGCCCAGCGGCGCAACGAGACGGCCACCGCCGCGGCGCTGCACGCGCTCCTCAGTGAGTACTGGGAGTGGAGGCTCCGCGAGTCACCGGAAGGAGCCACCTGGCTCGGCGACCCCCGCTACAACGCGCGGCTGACCGACCTCTCCGCCGGGGCGATCGAGCGCCGCAAGCAGTTCACGCGGCGGATGCTCGACCGCGCGCGGGCGGTCGAGCGCACACGACTCACCGGCCAGGATGTGCTCTCCCACGCGATCCTCGTCCGGGAGCTGGAGCTCGCCGTGGAGGGCTACGCCTACCCGACCGAGGTGCTCGTCCTCGACCAGCTCGACGGACCGCAGATCGGGCTCGCACAGCTCGTGAGCGTCACGCCGTTCCGCACCCGCGCCGACTACGACGACTACCTCGCGCGGCTCGCCGCGATTCCGCGCTACTTCGAGCAGGTGACTGCGTTGCTGCAGCGCGGCATCGAGCTCGGGTGGGTGCAGCCGAACGGACCGCTCCGCGGCGTGCCCGACCAGATCCAGGGGCAGCTCACCGGCGACCCGGCGAAGAGCCCGTTCTACGAGCCGTTCGCGCGCATCCCCGACGCCATCCCACGGTCGGAGCAGGACCGCCTCCGCGCGGCCGCGCGCGCCGTCATCACCGATTCCATCTCCCCCGCGCTCACCCGCCTCCGCGACTTCGTGCGCGACACGTACCTGCCGGCCGGCGCACGCGCGATCGGCGTCTCCTCCCTCCCGAACGGCGCCGCGTACTACAGGTACGCGATCCGCGTGAACACCACGACGCCACTCGCCCCCGACGAGATCCACCGCGTCGGCCTCGCCGAGGTCGCACGGATCCGCGCGCAAATGGACTCTGTAATGCGACGCACCGGTTTCACCGGGTCCTTCCAGGACTTTCTCACCTTCCTCCGCACAGACCCGCGCTTCTACTTCACGAGCGCCGACGAATTGGTTACCGCGTACCGCGACATCTCCAAGCGCGCCGACGCGGGACTCCCCGCGCTGTTCGCCGAGCTGCCGCGCAACACCTACGGCGTGCGTCCGTTCCCCGACTACGAGGCGCCCAGCCAGACGACGGCGCGCTACTACTCAGGCGCGGCCGACGGCTCGCGACCCGGCTGGTTCATGGTGAACACCTACCGACTCGACATGCGCCCCAAGTACGAGATGGAGGCGCTGACGCTGCACGAGGCGGTCCCCGGCCACCACCTCCAGATCGCTCGCGCGCAGGAGCTGCGCGGCCTGCCCGAGCTTCGCCGCTACGCCTCGTCCACCGCGTTCGTCGAAGGGTGGGGCCTCTACGCCGAGAGCCTTGGCGCCGAGATGCCCGGGTTCTACGCGGACCCGTACTCCAAGTTCGGCCAGCTCACCTACGAGATGTGGCGCGCCTGTCGCCTCGTCGTGGACACCGGCATCCACCACCTCGGCTGGTCGCGCCAGCGCGCGATCGACTTCATGAAGGAGAACACGGCGAAATCGGAGCAGGACATCGCCGTCGAGGTCGACCGCTACATCGTCTGGCCCAGTCAGGCGCTCGCGTACAAGATCGGCGAGCTGAAGATCAAGGAGCTCCGCAGGCGCGCGGAGCGCGAGCTCGGCCCCCGCTTCGACGTGCGCCGCTTCCACAACGCGCTGCTCGACAACGGCCCACTCCCGCTCGACGTCCTGGAGCGCGAGATCGACCGCTGGATCGCGGCCCAGAAGACGCGGACGTGAGCGCCTCGTCCCCAACATTCATCCCTCATTCCTCATCACTCATCCCTCGGTCATGCCTGATCGCCGAGCCACCCTGCAGCTACTTCTTAGTCTTGCCATCGCCGCGCTCGCTATCGCTATCGCGATCCCCGCGTGGCGGCGTGTGCCGTCGGCCTACGCGCTTCCGCTTCTCCTGTCCGGCGCACTACTCGGGATGAGCCTCATGCGCGCCGAGATCGCGCTGCGCCAGTCGCGACGCTGAGCCCCGGTGACCACGCACGTGGCGGCCGGAGTTTGACTTGACACGCTCTGCGCCTCCGCCGAGTATCGCAGAGCTCGGACGTAGACATCGGAGGAATTTGCATGTCCTTGTTTTTGCGTACGGCGCGCCACCTGGCGATCACGCTCGTGGCCATGCCGGCCGTGCTCGCCGCGCAGCAGACCGGCACCGTCCGCGGTCGCGTGACGGAGATCGCCAGCGGTCAGCCGATCATCAGTGCGCAGGTCCAGGTCGCCGGCACGACACTCGGCGCAATGACCGGAGCCACCGGCGAATACGTGATCCCGAACGTGCCCGTCGGGACGCGCACTGTCATCGCACGGCGCATCGGCTTCGCGGAGATGCGGCGGGAGCTCTCGATCGCCCCCGGCCAGACGGCGGCCGCGGACTTCGCGATGACCGCCGCCGCTGTCACGCTCAGTGAGGTGGTGGTCACCGGGACGGCCTCACCCACGACGCGGCGAGCCCTGCCGAACCAGATCGAGTCCATTGCCGGCGAAGAGGTCGGCCAGGCTCCAGCGGCCACGGCCATCGACCAGGCACTGCAGGGGAAGCTGGTCGGCGCGGTCATCTCCGAGAATTCCGGGCAACCGGGCGGTGGCGTGAGCATCCGGCTGCGCGGCACCAACTCGATCCTCGGCGGCGCCGAGCCGCTGTACGTCATCGACGGCGTCATCATCGACAACGACTCCGAGGCACTGGTGAGCATCGGCGCCAACGCGACCCGCGGCGGCGCGGCACTCAGCAACCGCATTGCCGATCTCGACCCCGCGGACGTCGACCGGATCGAGGTCCTCAAGGGCGCCGCGGCCGCCGCACTCTACGGCTCGCGCGCCAACAACGGGGTGATCCAGATCTTCACGCGCCGGGGTCGCGCCGGCACGCCGCAAGTCTCCGCCTCGACCGAGTACTCGACCGGCAGAACGCCCAAGAAGTACGAGCTCGTCGAGATCCCCATCGCCGGGCTTGCAGACACGGCGATTAATACCACCCTTCGCGTCGGCCAGGCCATCGAGCGCTACGACGTGCAGGACGATGTGTGGCGCACCGCACACTCCACGACGAATCGGCTGTCGGTTACCGGTGGCAGTGGCGGTACGACGTACTTCCTCGGCAGCAGTTATCAGCGCGAGCAGGGGATCATGCGGAAGAGCGACTACAACCGCCTGAACCTGCGCGCCAACCTCACCCAGCAGCTCCACCCGCGGTTCGACGTCGCGGTCCGCAGCAACTTCGTGCGCTCACACGCCGAGTACATTCCCGAGGGTGAGCAGACGCAGGGCGTGATGACGGGCATCATCTTCACGCCGACGTCGTTCAACCCGCGGTTCGACCCGAACACGGGCCGCTACCCCGCCAACCCAGTGCTCACGACGAACGCGCTGGAGGTGCTCGCGCGCTACGAGGCGCCCGAGGACGTCACGCGGTTCGTCGGCGGCGCCGAGGGCACGTGGCGCCTGCGCGATGACCTCACGGTGCGCTACGTCGCCGGCGTCGACGATTACCGCCGCGAGGCGCGCTACCTCCAGCCACCGCGCACGCAGGGACCGAACTTCACCGGCTCGATCCAGAACCCGGTGCAGTTCTCGCGGCAGTTCAACAACGACCTCGTGGCGACGCACGAGTGGGAGGCACGGCCACAACTCACCCTCAACACCGGCCTCGGCTTCCGCTACACACAGGACAACGACGAGGTGCTCCGGGCCGCGGCGAGTGATCTCCCGCCGGACCAGACGCTCGTCGGCGGCGCGGTGCAATCGGCCTCGCAGGCGAGGACCGAGATCCGCACCGTCGGGTGGTACGTCGAGGAGCGGTTCACGCTCGCCAACCGCCTCTACGTCACCGCCGGGTTGAACTGGGACGCGTCGTCGGCGTTCGGCGAGTCCGAGCGCTTGCAGATGTTCCCGCGCGCGGGCGTCTCCTACGTGCTCAGCGAGGAGCCGTTCTTCAGGGAGCGCGCCGGCAGCGTGCTGAGCCTGGTGCGCCTCCGCGCGGCCTACGGGGAGACCGGTGGGCAGCCGCCAGGCGCGTACACCCGGTTCCAGAACTTCGAGAACACGTCGTTCGCGGGGCGTGCGGGACTCGTCTCGAGCACGACGATCGGCAACCCCGACCTGAAGCCGGAGCGGCAACGCGAGTGGGAGGTCGGCGCCGAGGTCGCCAGCTTCCAGGATCGCGCCCAGCTCGAGCTCACCTACTACGACAAGCGCACGAAGGACCTCGTCCTCAGCGTCCCGGTCGCGCCGAGCACGGGGGCGCTGCGCCAGTTCCAGAACATCGGGGTGCTGTCGAACAAGGGCGTGGAGATCGCGCTCAACACCATCAACTTCAACCGTCCGGCGCTCACCTGGCGCTCGCGCCTCACGTACGCGGCGAACCGGGAGCGCGTCGAGCGGCTGGCAACCCGCGCCGACACTCTCGTCTCCGGGTACCTGAACGCCGTCATCGAGGGACACCCGGTGGGGGTGTTCTACGGCGGCATCTACGCCCGCGAACCGAACGGCGCCATCGCTTACCACGACACGACGATCTCCGGCCGGCTGTGGCGGAGCCTCCCGTTCCGCGCGCGGGATACCGTCGTCGTCCAGGGCGCGCGGACGCCGGTGCTCGCCCAGCGCATCATCGGCGACCCGAATCCGGACTTCACGATGTCGTTCCTGAACACCTTCGAGCTGCCGCGGAACTTTGAGCTGAGTGTCCTCTTCGACGGCCGTTTCGGAAACGACGTCGCCAACTTCACGCGTCGCATCACCGAGTTCTTCGGCTCCGACAAGAACGTCGAGCGGGAGATCCGCGGCGACACCGCCGTCGGCACGTTCGCGCGCAACCCGACCGGCCGGATCAACATCTACGAGGAGTACATCGAGGACGGCAGCTTCATCAAGCTGCGCGAGGTCGCGCTGACGGTGGGCCTGGGCCAGGCGCTCGCCTCGCGACTCCGCGCGCGCGCCGTGAGCATCCGGCTCGCCGGGCGGAATCTCTACACGTGGACGGACTACTCGGGACTCGACCCGGAGGTGAACCTGTTCTCGGCGCAGACGGTCGCGCGCGGAGTGGACTTCGCCACGACACCGCTGCCGCGAACGTTCACGATGAGCCTCAACCTCACCTTCTGACCGGGACGCGACCCATGGATACGACGAATAGGGCGACCGCCCCCGGAATCCGGACGCGCGTCGCGCGGGCGGTGGCCGCCGCCACGCTCGCGGCGGTCGCGCTCTCCGCCACCGCCTGCAAGCTCGACCTCGACAACCCGAACGCGCCGACCCGCGAGGAGATCGTCACCAACGCTGACGGCATCATCGCGGTCGCGCCCGGGATGCAGGGACAGTTCGCGCAGACGATCGACGACTACGTCGTCACGAACTCGCTCGTCACTGACGAGTGGGGCACACGCTCGCTCGCGCTCATCTCCTACGTCTCGCTCCTCACCGGCGAGAACTTCGACCCCGGCTACGACATCGTTCTGACGCCGTTCTCGCGGTCGTACCAAGTGATCCTGAGCGCGAATACGATTCTCGAGGGCACGCAGAACGTGTCGCTCGGCGTCGCCACGACCGCCGGCATGAACGCGCTCGCTCGGCTCTTCAAGGCGATGGCCCTCGGCATGCTCGCCCAGCAATATCAGCGCGTGCCAGTCGAGATCACGGCCGCTGGCGGCGTGCCGCGCGAGCGTGCCGAGGTCCTCGACACCGTGCTCGTGCTGCTCGAGCGCGCGCGCGCTGACATCGCGAACGTGAGCGACGCGAGCCTGGCGGAGTTCCGGTCACTCGCGCTCGCGCCCGGGATCGACCTGCGTAACACCATCGACGCGATGTTGGCGCGTTACTACCTCATAGACGGCCAGTACGCGCAGGCGATCGCGGCGGCGGACCGCGTGAACCTCGGCGTCCTCTCGGAGCTCCGGTATCCGTCGCCGACTCGTAACCCGATCGAGAACCTGGCCTTCCAGCTGCGCTACGTCGGCGGGCTGCAGAGCTTCGTCAACCAGGCCGAGGCCGGAGACCGTCGCCCGGCCTACTGGCTCCAGACGACCGCGACGACGCTTCCCGCGAATCCGCCGGATACCGTCCTGCGGCCGCTGCGGAAGTTTTCGACGCCGAACGAGGCCTTCCCGCTCTACCTGCCGGATGAGATGAAGCTCATCAAGGCCGAGGCGCTCACGCGTCAGGGCCCCACGAACTATGCGGCGGCCGCGACGCTCATCAACGAGGTACGCACGCAGACCACGTCGGCCGTGGACGAGCCGGTAGCTGGCCTTCCCGCCATTCCGCTGACCTCTCTCGCCACGGAGGCGCAGCTACTCGACCAGATCGCGTACGAGCGGCGCTACGAGCTCTACATGCAGGGCCTCCGCTGGGAGGACACCCGACGCCTCGGCACGCAGCGCACGACCACCCCGACGTTCACGTTTCTGCCGCTGCCCGTCGTCGAGTGCCAAGCGAACCCCGAGCAGCCGTGTGGGTAAATCTGTCGCCGCCTGCGGCGGCGACGCTATCAGCTAACAGCTATCAGCTATCAGTACTCGGGACTGCCCCGCCCGCGCTGCGCGCGAGGCGGGGCTTTGACTGCATCTGGTGTGAGGCTCCCCCGCAACTCGGTACTCCGTCCACCAGGTCAGCGGCCCGCAGGGCCGCCGTCCAAACTACGGATAGCTGATAGCCGATAGCTGTTAGCGTGCGCGCGCAGCGCGCACCGATAGCTGATAGCTCCCCCACCTGCAGCAGCGATCTCACCGCTTCGCCCACTCTCCCGCCAGCCACGCCAACGCCTCCCGCGCGACCGCCGGCGGCACGGTGTGTCCTCCCGCGAACTCGCGGTAGCGCACGTCGTACCCGGCATCGCGCACCCGCCGCACGATCTGGCGGCTGCACGCGTCGATCGACAGGATCTGGTCTTGCGTACCGTGCGACACGTATAGCCGCGGCGCGCCGCGCCGGGCGGCCGGCATCATGAAGCCCGGCGAGAACGCGATCACGTGCGTGAAGAGGTCGCCGTTCGTAATCCCGACCGAGAGCGCGTACGTCGCGCCGTCCGAGAAGCCGCCGATCGCCAGGCGCGTCGTATCCACCGTGTAGGCCGCGAAGACGTGCGCCAGCACACGGTCGATGAGGGCGACGTCCGGGCCGTAGTGTCCGCGGACAACGTCCCACGTCGTCCCCCGTGACGGCGGCGCGACGAGGATGACGCCCGCGCTATCGGCGAGCTGCATGACCCAGCTCAGCCCGCGCCGCGGATTGCCCCCCGCACCGTGAAGCATCACCATCAGCGGCGCCGGCTTGTCACGTCTGTAGCCCGCCGGCACATAAAGCAGCACTGCGCGGCCGGTGTCGATGCTCAGCGTCTGCAGGCCGGCCCCCTCCGGCAGATTGGCGCGCGGACGCGCCGCGACGCGCCGCGTCGTCAGACGGCCCTGTGCCGCGGGAGCGGCTGCCGCCTGCTGCTGCGCACCTGCGTCCTGCGTTACCGCGAAAAAGATCGCCGCCGCCGCTGCCGCCGCGCGGACGCGGTGACCCACACGAAGCATTGGAATCATCGCCCCACTATAACCTCCTGAGTCCGCCGCCCGCTGTCCACCGCCCCAGGCCCCCGCGGCCGTCCACCGCGGCCCGCAATTGGCAATCATCGGCCCGGCGAAGGGGTATTTCTCGGGATGATGTCACGCGCGCTTTCTTATCGTCGATTCGTTCTCGTTGCCGTCGCCGCCGTGGGGGCGGCGGGCGTTTTTGCCGCGGTCTCGACCGTCGCCGCACGCTCCGCCCGTCACGAGGTCGAGCGGCGGCCGATCATCATTCTCCTCCATGGACGTGGACAGCTCGGGCGCGACACGGCCAGGGTACGGGCCGAATGGCAGAACGCGCTCGAGACCGGGATTTGGGCTCTGACCAAGCGGCCGCTCATCGATTCCGGCGATGTGCGGCTCGTCTGGTACGCCGACATCCTCGATCCGACGTCATCCGCCGGTGGCTGCGACGCCACCGCACGCGCATCACGCCGACAGCGCTCGGAGCCCGCCGCTGAGAACGACGGCGACGTCCTGCAGCTGCTCCTCGGCGTCACGAGCACGCTGTTCACGTCGCTCTACGAGTCGATGCCCGAGGAGAGCCGCTACTCCATGCGCGCGCTCGTCGGGGACGTGCTCTATCTCGGCGACCGCTGGCGCCGCTGCGCCGTCGACCGCCGTCTCGACTCGGCCCTCGCGCACGCCACACGCGAGTCGCGCCCGGTGATTCTCGTGGCGCACAGCTTCGGCTCCCTCGTTGCGTACAGTTACCTGCGCAGCGACCGGCCGCGCGCCCAGACCAACGCGCTGACGATCCACCGCTTCGTGACGCTCGGGTCGATGCTCGGAATTCCCGAGCTCCAGGAGCTCCTCCTTGGACGTGCGGGCCCGCTTTTCCCCCCACCCGGCGTCCGCTCCTGGGTCAACGTGCGCCATTTGCGCGATCCATTTGCCGCGTCTCTCGCCGACAGCACGGGCCGTCAGCGCACCACGATTCGTGAAGTCGTGACCAGCGGCAACGCCGCCGATCCGCACGACATCGTCGCCTACCTGCGCGACCCCGCCGCCGCGCGCGCGATCGCCTGGGCGTGGTGCGACGCATTCGAGGGGACACGTCCGCCCGCGTGCAGCGATATCCGTCGCGACGTTCCGTAGCCTCGTCCCTCGTCCCGTACCCCTCGCCCCCGCCTTTCCCTGGCTCGTATCCTGCACGCCGTCGACCCCGCTTGACCGCGCCGCGCCAGACGCGGCGCGACTCACCGGTGGAAGGAGGTCACAGATGCGCACGCTTGCTCTATTCGCCGCCGCCTGCGTCATCGCCGGCACGGTCGGATGCGTCCGGGTGCAGCGGGATCCGGCGACGGGAAACGCCGACGTCGACGTCGAGTCCCCGCTCAAGCGAGGCGAGGACTGGACCGGCAACGTCACCGGTCGTGAGACATACACCGGCATCACCGGCACCGTGCGGGCAGCCGTCGAAGGCGACAACACCACAACCACGATCAGGCTCAACGGTCTGACCCCGGGCAGCCATCACCCGTGGCACCTGCACGAGGGTACCTGCGAGACCGGCGGCCCGATCTTCGGGGACCCGAACGCGTACACGCCGCTGCACGTCGGCAACGACGGACGCGCCGAGGGAACGGCACGGCTCGTGAACCTCAAGCTCAACGAGGCGCGGAAGTATCACGCCAACGTCCATCTCTCGGCGACCAACCTGGGCACGATCATCGCCTGCGGGAACGTCACCGACTGATGACGGACATGGCCCGCTGACCGCGGGCCGCTCGATCAATCCGCGCACTCCATGACGCGAGCTCGGCGCTACGGTGCCGGGCTCGCGCCGCTTTATTCACGCGACACACTCACGGACTCGCGGTCCGCGGGTCGAGCACCGTGACGCGCTCGGCCCCCGCCGGCCAGTGCCCGCGCAGAAAAGTGTCGACCGCTCCGAGAACGACATCCAGCGCATCGACCCAGACCTGATGCGCCGCGCCCGGCACGGTGAGCAGGCGCGCGTTCGGAAGCTCGAGCGCCCACTGCCGTCCGCCCCCGTACGACGCGTTGCGGTCCCTCGTGCCGTGGATCGTGAGCACGGGAGCTCTCACACGCGCGACCTCCTCGCGCGTGACAGTCGTCTGTTGCACCGAGGTGAAGTGGTGGCGCAAATGCCGAGCGAAGTTCACCGGCCACTCGTTCGGCATGTCGCACCGGCTTCCACCGAGGCGGTCGGCGCGTGCCGGATCGCCGACGAGGCCGTACCGGCTCACCGACCACGCCAGCTCGCAGAACTCCTTCGGATGCGACTCCCGGTACCCGCTCTGAGCGAGCTCGCGCATGCGGCGCGCCCGCGCCGTGTCTACGCCGGGCACCGGTCCGCGCTCGGTGAGGTGCTCTGGGTACTCGGTGTCCCATTTCCGCGCCACCGGCGCGAGCTGGACGATGCGCTCGACGCGCTCCGGGTACGCCATCGCGTGCATGACGACCATCAGTCCGAGGTACGAGTAGCCGATGAGCTGCACGCGATCGAACCCGAAGTGCCGCCGCACTGTCTCCAGGTCCTCGACGTCCTGTCGAATCGTGAGCGTCGTGCTGTCGCGCACCGCGTCGGAGCGGCCGCGGTTCCGCATGTCGTAGAAGACGATCGTCCGCCCGGCCCCGGCGAGCCGGCGGAAATCGTCGAAGAGGAAGAGATCGCCGGGGATGACGACCGCCGGCCGACCGCTGCCGACCTTGCGGTAGAAGAGTCGCACGCCGTCGGCGGTGCGGATATAGCCCTGCTCTACCGCAGGCGCGACGAAGCGGCCGGCACAGCCGGTGGTGCCTTGCGCGGCGCAAAGCACGGCGAGAGTCGCGAGAATCGGGCGCTTGTGCACGCGCATCATCTGCGCGCGATCTGGCAGTCGCGCAAGGCCGCCCGGGGCGAGCCGACCAATCTCAGGGATGATCCGGCGCCCGCAGCCGCTGAAGCCAGGAGGGACTCACCCCTCCCTCCTCCCTCCTCCTTCCTCCTTCCTGCACGCCCCCGGGCGTCAGGAGATCACCTGCTCCAGGATCGACAGCCCGCGCGCGAGGTCGTCACGCGTCGCCACGAGCGGCGGAAGCATCCGGACCGTATGGTCACCCGCCGAGCAGACGAGGAGCCCGGCCTCGAGCGCGTCGGCGACGATCTGCGATGCCGGCCCGGTCACGTCGACGCCCCACATGTATCCGACGCCGCGCACGGCGCGAATGCGATCGCTGCGCGTTGCGAGCGCGCGCAGCTCCTCGCCTAACCACGCTCCCTCGCGTCGTACGGTTGCGAGCAGCGTGGGGTCCGACACGCGGCCGAGGACGTGGAGCGCGACCGCGGCGACGAACGGCCCGCCACCGAACGTCGTCGCGTGGTCGCCCGGCTGGATCGTCTGCGCGATCTCGTCCGACACGAGCACGGCGCCCATCGGCAACCCGCCGGCGAGCGGCTTGGCGAGCGTCAGCAGGTCGGGCGTTACGCCCGTCTGCTCGTAGGCGAAGAGCGTCCCGGTGCGCCCGAGACCGCATTGGATCTCGTCGAAGATGAGCGCGACGCGGCGCTCGTGCGTCAGCGCTCGCAGCTCTCGCAGGAAGCCCGCGTCGAGCACGCGCACACCTCCCTCCCCCTGCACCGGCTCGACGATCAGCGCGGCAGCTGTCTCCGCGTCCAGCACGGCGGCGATGTCGTCGAGGTCGCGCTCGACGATCGTCACGCCAGGCGCGAGCGGCCGGAACGGCAGCCGGTACGCCGGCCGGTCGGTCGCCGCCAGCGACGCGAAGAGCCGCCCGTGGAACGAGCCGCGGAGCGCGACGATCTCGTGCTTCGACCCGCCGCCGATCGTGCGCGCCCAACGCCGCGTGAACTTGAACGCACCCTCGTTCGCCTCAGCGCCCGAGTTGCAGAAGAACACCTTCGACGCGAACGACCGCGCGACGAGCCCCGCCGCGAGTTCCCGCCCCGGCGCGCTCGCGTACAGGTTCGACACGTGCACGAGCCCGTCGGCCGCGCGGTGCATCGCCGCCCGCAACCCCGGGTCGGCGTAGCCGAGCGCGTTGACCGCGATTCCGCTCACGAAGTCGAGGTAGCGCCGCCCGGTAGCGTCGTACAGGTAGACGCCGCTGCCGTGGGTGAACTCGACCGGGGCGCGCTTGTACGTGCCGAGGATCGGGTCCTTGGCTTGTGGGCTTGTGGACTTGTGAGCTTGTGAGCGGCCGGTCTCACCGCCGGTCACCTCGTTCACCCTTGGATTCATCGCAGTTCCTCACAAACCATCAAGCTCACAAGCTCGCAAGCCCGCTCTTCCCTCATGCTACGCTCCGGCTGAGGACCGCATCGCGCGACACGACCGTCCCGCGCGTCGAATCGTGGATCGCGGCGACGTCGCCGATGCGGACGCGGGCAACGCCGCCCTCGAGCGCCGCGAGCGCGGCTTCGAGCTTCGCGATCATCCCGCCGGTCGCGCCGCCGCTGGCGATCAGCTGGCCGGCGCCGACCGGCGCGAGCTCGGGAACGACGCATCCGTCGATGAGGACACCCGCGACGTCGGCGACGAGCAACAGCTCATGCGCCTCGAGCGCGGCCGCGATCACCGCGGCCGCGTCGTCGCCGTTCACGTTGAGCGCGGCCGCCGCGTCCGCGCCTTCGCCGCGGCTCAGCGGCGAGACAACGGGCAAGTAGCCACCGTCGAGCAGATGCCGCAGCAGCAAGACGTTCGCGCGCCGTGGGTCCCCCACGCAGCCCAAGGCTCCCGGATCGAGCGGCGCCGCCGCCAGGAGCGCAGCATCCTCGCCCGAAAGCCCGACCGCGGAGACGCCGCGCGAGACGAGCGCCGACACGAGCCGCTTGTTCGCGCTCCCCGAGAGCGCCATGCGTAGCAGCTCGATGTCCTCGGTGCTCGTCACCCGGCGACCCCCGACGAAGGATGGCGTGACGCCGAATGCGCGCTGCAAGGCGCTCACCTCGTCGCCGCCCCCGTGCACGACGACGAGCGACCGCGGCATGCTTACCCACGCCGCAGCGAGCGCTCCGGCCAACGCGGGGTCCGACTGCGCCCGACCCCCGACCTTGACCACGCGTACGGCGGGCTTCGACCCGCCCGACGCCCGACCCTCGACCCTCGACCCGGCCTTCATGCCGGCAACCCCATCGCCTCGTCCAACCCCAGCATCAGGTTCGCGTTCTGCACCGCCTGGCCCGCTGCCCCCTTCACCAGGTTGTCGAGCGCCGAGTGGACGAGCAGCGTCGGACGGCGCACGCCGACCGCGCGCGTGGCGAAGATCTTCGCGACGTTCCGGTGCGCGACGTCGCGGATCGAGGGTGCCTCGCTCGCCAGCTCGACGAACGGCTCCGCATCGTACGCATCGCGCCACGGCTGCATCGCGTCCGTTCCGGCTGGCACGTCGCCACTCAACGCCACCGTGATCGTAGCGAGGATTCCACGCGCGACCGGCAACAGGTGTGGCGTGAAGACGAGATCGAAGTCACCTTCGGCCGGTCGTGTGCCCCCCACAGCCACGGGCGACAGGGCGCCGAGGGTGGCCCGAATCTCGGCCAAATGCCGGTGCACGTTGCCCACCGCGTACGCGCGGAAATCCTCGGCGACCTCGGCGAACAAGAGCTCGCGCTTCGGCGCGTTACCCGCCCCGGTGACGCCACTCGCCGCGCTCACCACGACCGTCGAGTCGGTGTCGATCAGCCGACGCTCGACGAGCGGCGCGAGCGCGAGGAGGATCGCCGTCGCGTAGCAGCCGGGGTTGGCGACGATCTCCGCCCCGCGGACGCGCTCGCGCATCACCTCGGTCAGCCCGTACGGGATCCCGTCACCGCAGCCGTTGCCCGGGCGCAGGTCGCTCGAGAGATCCACCACGCGCGCGCCGGTTTCGTGGGCGCGCGCGACCCACTCCTTGGACGCGCCGTGCGGGAGCGCACTAAAGACGAGCTCGGCGCTGGCGAGAGGTGCGTCCTCGGACGCGACGAACACCACCTCGCGTCCGCCAAAGCGCACGCTCGAGCCCCGCTGGTCGTTCGCGGTCGCGAACGTCAGCTCGAGTCCCGGATGACGTGAGATCAGATGGCAGAGCTCGCGGCCCGCGTATCCGCTAGCCCCGAGCACGCCGACAGGCACCTTGGTCACGCATAATGCATAATTATGCACGTTGGGGTCGTCAATGCTATTATAGGCCGGATTTCGCCCGGTTCCTCCGGTCCAGCTCGACTTTCGGCTCGTAGCCAGTCGTGCTAAGCTCTGCCCGGTTTGTGAGCGGCGGGATGTGTCGACATGGCTAACAAGCGAGATCGGCAGGCGGTGATCCTCGAGCTCGTGCGGGCCCGTCCGGTCTCTAGCCAGGGAGAGCTGCGACGCCTGCTGGTTGGGCGCGGGTGGGAAGTGACCCAGGCGACGCTCTCCCGCGATCTGCGCGATCTCGGTCTCGCCCGCGTCACTACGGAGGACGGTGTTCGATACGTCGTTCCCGAAGCGCTGACCGAGGATGCCAGGCCCGCCCTGGACGCGACGTTAGCTCAGTTTTTCGAGAGTATGGACGGCGTCAGCGAGCTGATCGTTCTCCGCACCCTCCCCGGCGGCGCCCAGCCCGTCGCCGAAGCCATCGATGCCGAAGGGTGGCCGGAGGTTCTGGGGACGATCGGGGGGGAGAATACGATCTTGGTCGTTTGCAGGTCGGGGGAGGCACGAACGTCCGTGATGCGAAGGTTGGGACAGATCGCGGGGAGAGAGTGAGTTCCGAGTTCCCAGTTCCCAGTTCCGAGGGCCGGTGTTCGCCTGGAACCTGGAACTGGGAACTTGGAACTCCTCAGGATTGACGCACCCCGGCGGACTGACTAGATATGCACACTGTCTGCATACTATTCACGGAGCCTCATGCCGCCCTCTCTCATCGTTCTCGCCTACTCTGGCGGACTCGACACCTCGATCATCGTCCCCTGGCTCAAGGAGCACTACGACGGCGCCCGCGTCATCTGCGTCGCAGCCGACATCGGCCAGGGTGACATCGAGCTGGAGGGCGTGCGCACGAAGGCGATCGCTTCCGGAGCGGAAGAGTGCTACATCGAGGACCTCCGCGAGGAGTTCGTCCGCGACTTCATCTTCCCGATGCTCCGCGCCGGGGCGGTCTACAACCGGAAGTATCTGCTCGGGACCTCCGCCGCGCGGCCGCTGATCGCGAAGCGTCAAGTAGAGGTCGCGCGCGCCGTCGGCGCCGACGCACTTGCGCACGGGTGCACGGGGAAGGGGAACGACCAAGTCCGCTTCGAGCTCACCTACGCAGCGTTCGCCCCGGAGCTCCCGGTCATCGCGCCGTGGCGCGAGTGGGACATCCGGAGCCGCGAGGATGCGATCGCGTACGCCGCCGCGCGCGGTATCCCCGTGGCGGCGACGAAGGAGAAGATCTACTCCCGCGACGCGAACCTCTGGCATCTCTCGCACGAGGGCGGGATCCTCGAGAACCCGAACGCCGCACCGCCGGCCGACCTCCTCCAGCGCACCACGCGCCCAATGGACGCGCCCGACGCGCCGGAGACGGTGACGATCGGCTTCGAGTCGGGGACGCCCGTCTCCGTGAATGGCATCGCGCTCGGGCCGGTGGAGCTCGTCGAGACGCTCAACGAGATCGGGGGCCGCCATGGCGTCGGCGTGGTCGATCTAGTCGAGGACCGGCTCGTGGGCATGAAGTCGCGCGGGGTCTACGAGACGCCGGGCGGAACGCTGCTCTACGCCGCGCACAGTGAACTCGAGCAGCTCGTGCTCGACCGGCGGACGCTCGCCGCGAAAGACCTCATCGCCCCGCGTTACGCCGACCTCGTGTACGAGGGGCGCTGGTGGACGACGGAGCGCGAGGCTTACGACGCCTTCGTCAACGTGACGCAGGAGCGTATCACGGGCACGGTGACGCTCCAGCTCTACAAGGGCTCCGCCTCCATCGCCGGCCGCCAGAGCGCTCACGCGCTCTACGACGAACGCTTCGTCACCTTTGGCGAGGACGACGTCTACGAGCAGAGCGACGCCGCAGGCTTCATTCGACTGTTCGCTTTGCCGGCGCGGGTGAGAGCGTTGAAGGACCAGGAAGCGAGGGCGGAGGGTGGGGGGTGGAGG
>JBHELH010000129.1:0-31037 GCA_046263215.1 Gemmatimonadaceae bacterium
TTCTTCGTCGAGGGCGGGCACGCGGCGGCGGGATGGACGGCGTACGCGCCGCTCAGCGCATCGCCCGAGCACTCCGGCGTGAGCCTCGGCCAGCAGCTTTGGGGCTACAGCCTCGTCGTCCTCGGCCTGTCATCGATCCTCGGCGCGGTCAACTACATCACGACCGTGATCAACATGCGCGCGCCGGGCATGAACTGGTTCCGGCTGCCGCTGAGCATCTGGTCCCTCTTCGTGACGGCGTGCCTGGTGCTGCTGGCGATGCCGATTCTGTCGGGCGCGATCATCATGCTGCTCTTCGATCAGACGATCGGCACGCACTTCTTCCTCCCCGCCAAGGGCGGCCAGCCGCTGCTCTGGCAGCACCTCTTCTGGTTCTTCGGACACCCTGAGGTCTACATCCTGATCCTGCCGGCGATGGGGTTCGCATCCGACATCATCGCCAACGGCGCGCGCAAGCCGATCTTCGGATATACGGGCATGGTGCTCGCCATCCTTTCGATCGGCTTCCTCGGCTGGGGCGTGTGGGGCCACCACATGTTCATGAGCGGCATGAACCCGACGCTCGGCACCGGGTTCATGATCTCGACGCTGCTCATCTCGGTCCCGTCGGCGATCAAGGTCTTCAACTGGCTCGGGACGATCTGGCAGGGGAACATCCGCCTGCACGTGCCGATGCTGCACTCGTTGGCCTTCGTGGGAATGTTCGTCATCGGCGGCTTGAGCGGCGTCTTTCTCGCGACGACGCCCGTCGACATCTACTTCCACGACACGTACTTCGTCGTCGCCCACCTGCACTACGTGCTGTTCGGCGGCAGCCTCTTCGCCCTCTTCGGCGCGATCACGTTCTGGTACCCGAAGATGTTCGGTCGGATGATGAACCCGACGATCGGCAAGATCCATTTCTGGCTGACGCTCGTCTTCTACAATCTCGTCTTCTTCCCGATGCACCAGTTGGGGCTGTACGGGCACATGCGGCGAGTCTACGACCCGACAACGTACGAGTACCTCGAGCCGATCCAGGGCGTGAACGCGTTCATTACGATCAACGCGTTCCTGCTCTTCGTCACGCAGCTCCTCTTCGCGTACAACTTCATCGCGAGCTGGTTCAACGGGGCCAAGGCGCCGGCCAACCCCTGGGAGGACAACGGTCTGGAGTGGACGCTTCCCTCGCCGCCCGTGCACGGGAACTTCGCGACGGTCCCCGTGGTCTACCGCGGGCCGTACGAGTACAGCTCCCCGCAATCGGATCGTGATTTCCTTCCGCAGAGCGAGCCGCTCGGGACCAGGCCGCTGACTGCGCACCCCCAACCTGCTGGCGACTGACGGAGGACACGGCGTGGCACACGCGGCAGCAGCACACGGGGCGCACATCGCGGGCGGGGCCCATGTCGCGGGCGGCGCTCATGACGTCATGCAGCCCCCGGTCGACCGCGAAGCGGGGGCGGGCGTCTACAACGAGAAGCTGGGGATGTGGGTCTTCCTCGGCTCCGAGGTCATGTTCTTCACGGCGCTGATCGGGTCGTACATCATCCTCAGGGTCGCCCAACCGCAGGCGTGGGCGGGGCACCCGAACCAGACGCCGCTCAACATCCCGGTCACCGCCATCAACACGTTCCTGCTCATCTGCAGCAGTGTGACGATGGTCAAGGCGTTCGCCGCGGCACAGGACGGGCTACAGAAGCAGCTGCGCTGGTGGCTCGTTGGGACGGTGCTCATCGGAGCGACGTTCGTCGGCGTGCAAGTCTTCGAGTACCGCGAGCTGGTACATCACGGTTTCGTTCCGAGCCGCGACCTCTTCGCGTCGACGTTTTACACGATGACGGGATTTCACGGCTTCCACGTGACGATGGGCGTCATCTGCATGACATGGGTCACGGTTAAGGCGTTCCGCGGCGGGTACACGGCGACGGACCATCGGGGCGTCGAGGTCATCGGCCTCTACTGGCACTTCGTCGACCTCGTCTGGATCATCCTGTTCACGATCGTCTACCTCATCTGAGGCTCCGGAAGTGCATGGAGAACGGTCAGCCTCGAGCGAAGCACGCGCATCCGAACTACATTGGCATCTGGGTAGCGCTCGCCGTGCTCACCGCTGTGGAGCTCGGCGTCGCCTTCCTGCCGTTCTCGAAGAAGATTCTCATTGTGTTGCTGGTCGGCCTCGCGTTCTGGAAAGCGCTGCTCGTCGCGCTGTACTACATGCACCTGCGGTTCGAGCCGAACCGGCTGCGCATCCTGGCCGTTGCCCCGCTGCCGCTGATTGTCATCCTGGTCTCGGCGGTGATCATGGAGTACCGCTGACCGCTCCCTCGCTCGCCCGTCCGCTGCGCGGGCACCTGCCGCGCGCCGCCCCGGCCGACTTCCTCGCGCTGACCAAGCCGAGGATCGTCGCGCTCGTCGTCCTCACCGTCGCCGCCGGTTATTTCGTCGCCGGACCGGCGGCGACGGTGCCCCGGTCGGGAACGGCGGTTTGGCTCGCCGTCCTCTTCCACACGCTCCTCGGTACGGCGCTCGTCGCCGGCGGAACGAACGCGCTGAATCAGGTCGCCGAGCGTAACGTCGACGCGCTCATGCGGCGAACGTGCGGCCGGCCGCTCCCTGCGGGACGGCTGGCTCCAGGCGTCGCCGCCGTGTTCGCGTGGACGATCGCGCTGCTCGGCCTCGTGGAGCTGGCGGCCTTCGTCAACGAGGCGACGGCGCTGCTAGCGGCGGCGACACTCGTCTCGTACGTCTACGTGTACACGCCACTCAAGCGCCGCACGACGCTCGCGACCCTCGTCGGCGCGGTGCCGGGGGCCCTACCTATAGTAGGGGGCTGGGCGGCCGCCGGAGCGCCGCTCGACGTCCGGGCCGGCGCCCTCTTCGGGCTCCTCTTCCTCTGGCAGATTCCCCACTTCCTCGCGCTCGCGTGGATGTACCGCGAGGACTACGCGCGCGCGGGATTGAAGATGCTCAGCGTCGGCGACGAGGGCGGCGGGGTGACGTTCCGTCAGGCGACGCTCAATGCCGCCGCGCTGCTGCCGGTCGGCCTCGTTCCCTTCGTGCTCGGGATGGCGGGGGCGGTGTACTTCGCCGGCGCCCTCGTGCTGTCCGCAGGACTCTTCGCGCTGGCGTTCGTGGCAGCCCGGGCGCCGTCGGCCGCGGCCGCGCGGCGGTTGTTCCTGGCTACGCTCGTCTACCTGCCGGCGATTCTGTCTCTCATGGCCGCGAACCGCGCCGCATGATCCCGTTCCACCGATTCCTCATCGCGACCGCGATCCTGTTCTGCGCCGGCTTCGCCCTCTGGGCGTTTGCCGCATATCGGGCGACGGGCGGCACGCTCCAGCTCACGCTCGGGATCGTGTTCGCGATCGCCGGCGTCGCACTCGGGTACTACCTGAAGAACCTGAACCGCTTCCTGCATCGGTGAGGCGTCCGTGACCCACGACGACGCGTTGTCGCTCAGCATGTTCTGGGCGGGCGCGCTCATGGTGTTCACGCCGTTGATCACGGCGGGGGTGGTGATCGCCGTGGTCTGGCGGCAGCGCGTGAAAGACGCGCGGGCCCGCGGCGCTCGACAGTCTGCGGAGGTGACCCATGGCCAAGAAGCGCGCGGTCAATGACTTCGTCGTCTGGTCGCTGAGCGTCATCCTCGCGGGAGTCTTTCTCCTCACGGGCGTACCCAAGCTGTTCGGGTGGCAGCCGCTGGTGCTCGAGGCGGCGGGGATGCGCGACTTCCCGGCGTGGATCCGCGTGATCGTCGGGATCGTCGAAACGGTCGGCGCGGTCAGCCTGCTGATCCCCAGCACCGCCACGTTCGCCGCGCTCATGCTCGCGGCACTCATGGTCCCGGCCACGCTGACGCAGTTCGCGCGTGACCAGGGGCAGATGTGGGTGCCGATCGTGCTGCTCGCGACCCTCGTCTTCGTGGCGTGGCGGCGCAACGTGAAGTACGTCAGCGACAGCTACCACCAGTTCGCCGACGTGCCGCACCCGCTGCTCCACGACGGCGTGATCGCGGGCCTCATCGGCGCGGCCGTCATCGCCGTCTGGTTCTTCATCGTCGACGCCGCATCGGGTCGCCCGTTCTTCACCCCGGCGACGCTCGGCCACGGCCTGCTCGACGTCCTCGGGAAGCAGCCAGCTCAGGACGACAGCATGGTTATCCACGTGCTGGCGTACACGGTGTTCCACTTCGCGGCCTTCATGTTCGTCGGCCTACTGACGGCGCTGATCGTGTTCCTGGCTCAGCACGAGCCGTCGATCCTCTTCGGGTTCCTCGTCCTCTTCGTGGCGTTCGAGGTCGGCTTCTACGGCTTGGTCGGTCTGCTCAGCGAGTCGACCGAGCTCCGCGAGTTCGCCTGGTACCAGGTCCTGATCGGAAACCTGCTCGCCGCCGGCGCAATGGGCTTCTACTTCTATCGGACCCACAAGGAGCTCGGCGAGCAGTTCAAGCACTCACTCGACTGGGACTCGGACCTCGTGCCACCGCAATACCAGGCGGACGACGACGAGGAGCCGGCGACGCCAGCGCGGCCTGCGGGGGAGAAGGCGGGCTGAGGGTCGCGGCGAGGGCGGCGGCGCTCGGTTCCGGAAGAGCATTGGCGGGAAAGAGCGGGAAGCGGGACGAGCGGGGAAGAGCGCGCACGCGGATGGCCGCGGATCGGCGAAGGGCCAATGACGCGGAGCGGTGTAGCCAAAGCATCGTCCGGGCTCGTGGCGGTGGGGAGTCTTGTTCAGCGGAGGGGCCATCCGCGCCATCGCCCGTCGCCGATCCGCGCTCGTCCGCGTGCGCGCCCTTCCCCGCTCGTCCCGAAACTCGCCCTTCCGCCTTCTCAACCGACCGACCCCTACGGAGACGCCTCCGCGCCCGTCGGCGCTTCCGGTGCCTGACGCTCTCCTCCGCCTCGCCGGCTGAACGCCCACCTCGCGAGCCGCCACGCGATCCAGATCGGCAGGACTACGAAGAGCGCGAACTTGAGCGCGATCATGCCGGCCGTGATCATCGCGTACAGAGTCGAGAGCACGACGCCGGCAATCCCGACGACCGCGATCAGCGGGAATCCGATCAGGGCCAGCACCAGCAGCAGCGGGAGAGCGAGTACGAATAGCACCAGCAACAGCGGCCAGCCGACGAGCTTGATCAGGGCGATTGCGATCGGCAGCAGCGCGGCGAGAGAGCCGAGCACGGCGATCAACCCGCGCAGCATCCCGAGCTTGAGGAGGATGGCTTTGACGATTGACCACATGGCGCGGCTCTCCGTGTCGAGGTGGTCGGCAAGGTGAGAGGTGAGAGGTGAAAGGCGAGAGGGTCGCGAATCGGCTGTGCTCCCACCTCCTACCTTCCACCTCCCACCTTCCCCGTACGCCCCCGCGTTTCACCGGTTTCACCCCGCCGCCCCCGGCAGCGTCGCGAGCCAGTCCGCCGGCGGTACGCGCTTACCGACGTAGAACTCCCCGAACTCGGCGTAGTTGGCACTCGCTTCGTCGAACCGCATCTCGGTCACGATCTTCTTGAAGTCGAGCGGGTGACGTGCGAAGAGGGTGACGCCCCATTCCCAGGCGTCGAGGCCGATCGCGCCGGTCACGATCTGCATCACTCGTCCGGCATAGCGACGGCCAGTAGTCCCGTGCGCAACCATCATGCGGCTCCGTTCCTCCACCGGCAGCGTGTACCAGTTTTGCCCGGGCGCGCGGCGCTTGGTCATAGGGTAGAACGAGACGTAGGGCATCTCCGGCGGCGGCGTCGGGAAGAGCCGCCGTTGCACGTGCTCGGCGCCGCGCTCCTTCTCGATCCGCGCAGCAAGCTGCTCGCGGAATGCATCGTCGCCCACGGCGCCGCCGCGCTCCCGCGCGTCACGCGCCGCCCGCGCCGCGACGTGGTACATGCCGACCTCGGTCACGCTGAGAAACGAATAGACCGGCTCGAGCGCGTCGAAGAGCGCGACGCAGCTGAGCCGCGCCCGCACCGTACCGAGCGCATCGAGCGTCGGCCTGAGGTGCACGAGCATCACGTCAGCGCGCGAGTTGATGAGCGGGACAACCGTGCTCCACCCGCCCTCCTCGGGCGTCTCGAGCGCGTCGAGCGTCGCGGCTGCTGCCCGCAACGCGGCCGAGACGCGATCCGGCCCCAACGCGCGGAGCGCCGGGCGGTTGACGGCGAACATCTGGTGGAGCGCGTACCACCCCTCGACCGTCTCGGCGGGATATGCGTTGGTGTCCATGTGCCACTGAACGATGAGACATGGGCGAGGGATGAGGGAAGGGGGCATGAGTACCGCGGAAGAAAAGGGCCCGCGCACTGCGCGGGCCCCGTTCCGTTCCTCTCCTGCCTCTTCCGGCCTAGGCGACGGGCGGCACGCCTCCACCGAAGCCTCCCCCCAACCCGCCGCGCATCTCGCGCAGCGGAGGCCGGGGCGCCACGTCGGCGAGGCCGTTCGGTGTGAACGGCCGCGCGCGCTCCGGCGGTGGCGGCGGCGCGTCCGCCAGTGGCGCCGGACGACCGGCGATGACGACCTGCGCCCGGCGGATCACGTTGCCGTTGAGGCGGTACCCGCGCTGGCGAACCTCGACGACCGAGCCCTCCGGGAACCGCTGCGTCGCTCCGACGTACGCGACGACCTCGTGCTCGTCGTCGTTGATCCCCGCGTCGCGGACGGGAATCTCCTCGAGCCCCATCGTCGCGCTGACGTCGCGGAGTCGAGCGGCCAGCTCCACCGCCCGATCTCGACCGCGCTCGTTGCCCCACGTCAGCGCATCCGTCGCGACTTCGTCGATCGACTCGAGCAGGGTGAGCATCGCGAGCGCGCGCTCGTAGCGCTCCTTCCTCAGCAGTCCCTCGAACTCGCCGCTCAGCTCGCGCTGGCGCTCCGCGCCACGCTGCCGCACGACCGTGAGCTCCTGCTCGATCTCGGTCAGCCGATGCCGGACGTCGGTGAGCTCCTTCTGCGTCGCGGATAGTCGCTCCTGACCCCGGGCGAGCGACCGAGTCAGCTCCCGCTCCCTTCCCTGTGCGCTCTCCAGCTGCTGGCGCAGCGCCGCGAGCGACTCGTTCAGCTTGCGTTCACGGTCCCGCGCCGCGTCGAGCTCGTCCCGCATCTTTTGCTCGCGCTCGGCTACGCGCTCGCGCTCGGCGTCCGCGGCTGCCCGCGCCTTCGCTTCGCGCTCCGCCGTTTCGGCCAGCGCCTTCTCGACCTCGAGCTTCGCGCGCTGCGCCAGCGAATCGCCAAGCTGCGCCGCGTGCGCGGCAAACTGCTCGGTCATCGTGCGCGCCTTGTCGATCGCCTCTTGCGCGCCCGCGGCAATCTTCGCCGCATCCTCGCCCGCGTTGCGCATCGCGACCGCGGCCGCACGCGCGTCCTCTGCCGCGTCGCCCAGGCTCAGCCGCGCGCCGCTCAGCAACGCATTCGCCTGCTGCCACGACTCGTCGATCTCGGTCCGCTGCGTCCGCGCCGTGCGCTGCGCCTCCTCGAGCAGCTCGCGGATCTGCTGGAGCAGGGCCGCGCTCACCTTCTGAACGTGCGCGCGCGACTCCTCGCTCTCGACCTGCGCCTTGTGCGCACGCTCGCTGGCCGCCTCGGCGTCCTGGCTGAGACGCTCGGCGAGCTGGCTCACGCTCTCCGAGACCGTCTTGTTCATCGCGGCGGCCGTCTGCGCGGCCTCTTCCGTCTTCTGTTGCGCCGCGGCCGCCGCCTGTGCGGTCGTCTCCTCGAGCTTGCGCAGCACCGTGACCGCGACTTCACGCAGCTCGCCGACCGCGATCGCCGCGTTCTCGCGCGCGCGATGCAGATCGCGCTCGAGCGCCTCGGCGGCGGTCGTGAGGCTGGTGCGCAGCGCGGTCAGCTCGCGCTCGCCGAGCTCACGCAGCTCGCCGAAACCAACCTTCGACACCTCGCCGGCGGCGAGAATGCCCTCTCGAACGCGCTCGCCCACCTGCCGGAGCTCACCGGTCGCGCCTTCCACCTGCGCCTGCGCCCGCTCGACAGCTTGCGCGAGACGCTTCGCCTGCCCGGCCGAGTCGTTCAGCACCGTCGCGAGCTGTCGCGCGGCCTGGTCCGCCTGGTTGCGCCGCTCCTCGACGGCGGCGTCGATCTGCGCGGTCGCCTCGCGGATCCCCGCGAGCGCGGTGTCCACGCCCGCCTGCAACCGGCCGACGGAGACGCCGAGGTCTTCGACCGACCCGGTCATCCCCTCGAGCGCGCTACCGACGTGGAAGGAGGACGCCCGGAGGCTGTCGACGGACCCGTGCAGCGCGTCGATTCCCGCGCGAACGTTCTTCGTTGCGTCGGCCGAGCTGGCCTCGATCTCCAGCGCCAGCTGACGCTTCACTTCTTCGGCCGCGGAATCGAGAGTCTTGCGCAGCCCTCCGAGCGCGTCGAGCGCCGCCTGCCGGATACCGGCGAGCTCCTCCTCGACTCGTTCCACCGCGGCGCGGGCCGTCGCTTCCGCCGGCGTCGCGAGCGAGTCGGCGCGAGCGGACAGTTCCGCAGTGCGAGACGTGAGCTCGCGCATCGTGTCGGCGAGTGACTGAACGTCCCGCCGCAACCCTTCGGTGAGCCGCGTGACGTGCTCGCCGGCGACGAGCGCTGCGATCTCCTGCGGGGATACCTCCTCGCCGCCCTTCTGCTTCCCCTCTCCGCGCATCTTGCCGAAGATCGAGTGCAGCGACGACAGCATCGAGGTCGTCCCCTGCAGCTCGCGTTGCGTCTGTCGCACGGACTCGGCGAGCTCGCGATCGCGCAGCCGCGCCGCCTCGGCCGCCTGAGCGGAGGCCTCGCGCGTCGCGTCGCGGAGCTGTGCCGCCGCCTTGTGCAGCTCACGAAGCGCCGACTGCGCGTCGGCGTGCAGCAACGACAGCGACTGGTCGACGAAGAAGTCCGGACCGTCCGCGTCGCCCCGTCCGCCATCCGCCGCCTGGATCTCGACCTCGGCCGCGACAGCCTCACCGGTGCTCTCGTCGGAGGCCTCGACCGGAATGAGCCGACCCGTGTCGATCTCGAGTCCGCCCTCGCGGGCGCCAGCGCCTCGCGCTGGGAACTCTGCCACGGCCGTCGCCGCTTCCTTCAGGGCCTCGAGGAGGTCCATGCTCGCCGGCGGCTGCGGCGTCGTCACGTCCAAGCCGCGTGTCGCCTGGCTGAACGCCTGGAGGAGGTCGATCGACGGATCGCCCGTCCCCGGCGCCGGAACGGACACCGCCGCGCGCGGTCCGGAATCGCGCCGGCCCGCCGCGCGACCGGCCGGTTCAGGCCCGAAGTCTTCCACGATCCGGTCAAGCTGATCGTCAGGTCTCATGGTAGGCACCCGATGCGTGGGCGTGGGCCGGGACCGGCACCAACTGGGCGCCGGAGGCCGCGTACCCGTCGAGGTACGAGTAGTACTTGTACACTCCCTTCGGCTCGATGTCGTTCAGCACGGCCCCGAGCACGCGAACCGGCAGGCGGTCGAGGATGTCGAGCTTGGCGGCCGCCATCTGGCGATCCGTCTTCCCCGCCCGGAGAACCATCAGCATGTTCGTCGACGCGACGCCGAGCGCGAACGGGTCGGCGCCGGCGCCGAGCGGCGGACTGTCGACGAGCACGACGTCGAACACGGGGCCCGCGGTCAGCAGCAGCCGCCGCAGCCCGTCGGACATCAGTAGCTCGGGTGCGTTCGCCGCGCGCGAGCCGGCGGGAATCACGAGCAGCTTGTCGTTCGGCGAGCGGCGGGCGATCTGATCCGGCCGCGCCTGCCCGGCGAGCAGGTCGGTCAGCCCGGGCGACTGCTCGACGCCGAACCGCTCGTGCAACCGCCCGCGTCGCACGTCTCCATCGATCAACAGCGTGCGGTAGCCCGCGTCGGCGAAGGCGAGCGCGAGGTTCGACGCGAGCATTGACTTGCCGTCGTTCTCACCCGGGCTCGTGATCGTCACGACGGTCGGCCCCGGCGTCGGCTGTGCGTGACGCAGGTTCATCCGCAGCTCGCGGAACGACTCGACCGCCTTCAGCGTGTCTTCGTCAGACGAGTCGAGCGTCAGCGTGCCGTTCATGTGCGGCACCGTGCCGAGCATCGAGAGCCCGAGCTCCTGCACCTGCTCCGGGTACCGGAAGCTGGGGTCGAGCCGGTCAAGCAGGATCGCGAGCAGGATCGCGCCAAGGAGGGTGCCGAGAATGGCGAGCCCCATGATGACTGGGCCGGTGTTGCCGACCGGGTTGATCGGCGCCACGGCCGTATCGAGAACGCTCACGTCGGGGACGACGCTCGCCTCGGCCGCGCGCGCGCGCTGGTAGCGGTCGCGGAGCGCGGTGTAGAGGCTCTCGTTCACGGCGACCGTGCGCGACAACCGGTCCTCGTCGAGCGCGCGCCGTGGGATGGCGCGCAGCTCGCCGGCGTAGCGCGACGCGTACTGCGACACCTCACGCTGTTGCTGGGTGAGGCGGCCGATCAGCACGTTGATCTGCGCGGGGATGGTCTGCGTGCGGAGCCTGTTGATCGTCCCCTCGAGGATGCGAACGCGCGGATACTCCGACGTGAACGTTCGGCGAAGCGACTGAAGCTCCGTCTCCGCAGCCTGGAGGTCCTGTACCGCCGCCTGAAGCTCCGGCGCGTTCCGGGCCGCCGGCACGGCGAGCACCGCTCCCGCGTTCACGCCGCGGCCTCCGCGCAGTCCGCGGACGATGCTCTGCAGCGCCGCGCGCTCGCGGCCGAGGCTGTCGGCCTGGGCCTTCATCGACTGGAACGACACGGTTGCCGGATCGTCGCCGACGCCGCGGCGGAAGTCGCGCGACGGCAGTGTGATCGTATTGCGACGGAACTGCTCCAGCTGCTGTTCCGACTGGCGGAGGTTGCGCTCGGCCTCCGCGACCTGCGCTGCGAGCGCGCCGGCGAGCAACGCTTCCTTACTGCGCTTGATGTCCATCGTCGTCTCGACGAACTGGCGCGCGACCGCGTTCAGGATCGCGGCATCACGCTCGGGGTCGGGACCCTTGAGACTCAAGAGCAGGAAGCTGCGCTCGGTAAGCGCAACGTTGAGCCGCTCTGCGAGGTCGATCGCCGCCTGGCGGAGGCTCGTGACGTCGAACGCGATCTCGCGCGCGCCGCGCAGGCGCGGCGGTGTCCAGTCGAAGCCCAGGCTGCGCCCGACCGCCCCGCCAAGGGTACCTGTCTCGAGCGTCTGCTCGGTGGTCGCTCCGCGCGGCTTCCCGCGGAGTGCGTACCGGCCTTTCCCGTCGAGAACAAGCGTGTAGCTACCCGGCTGCAGGTTGGCGCGGGAGCGGAATGGCGTCGACGCGGTGAAGAGGTCGATGTCCTCGCGCTTCCGAGGCGCGACGAAGAGCGACAGCTGCTGTACGACGCTGTCGAGGACCGTGTTGCTGGTGAGCAGCTCTGCCCACGCCGATGCGTCGAGGAGGCGGCGCTCGCCGACCGGCGTCGACCGCTCGCGCTCATCGCCGGGCTGGAACGCCTCGGCGGCGATCCAGATCCGCGAGCGGGTCTCGTACTCCGGCCTTGCGGCCCGTGAAAGGAGGAAGCCGACGACCGCCCCCGCGGCCGTGATCGCGGCGATCATCCACTTGTAGCGGCGGATCGCTGCCCCGTAACGCCGCCACGGTATGCCGCGCGTGCCGGGGTGCGGCGTGAAGTCGCGATTTCCCCACCCGCGCGGAACCGGCAGGTTCGCGGACGGCGTGGATGGCGGCATGGGTGCCGCCCACTGATTCGTCGGGTATAGCTCTCCGGCCATACGACGCGCTCGGTGGTCAGGGATGTGGCTCGCGGCCGCGGCGTGTAGGGGTGCCGCGGTCCCGGATACCGGCGTCTCTCCGGGCAATTATCTGGCCACTGCTCCGGCCGCCGTTGACGGGCTCACCCTGTGGTATAGCCCCTGCATTGCGAGGGGCGCGTGGACGCTCAGTCTCGGGGGGTCTAAGTCGTGCCCACGCCTATTGTCGTGCGCGCGCTCGCCGTTGCCGCCGGGGTAGCGCTGTCCCTCGCCGGCACCTCCTGCGCGCGAACCCAGGGCCAAGTGCCAGGTCGCGTGCAGCCCCAGCCACAGCCGCAGGCGCAAGTCCAAGGCGTCGGCGTCACGCGGGGCCAGACGCGCCGGCAGCTCGAGGCCCGCGCCGCGCAGCTCGAGCGCGACCCGCGACGCGCCGCCGAGGTGGCAAACATCCGCGCCCGGCTGCGGGACGGCGACTTCCAGGTCGGGGACGCCATAGTCCTGAACGTCGTCGGCGTCGCCCAGTTCAGCGACACCTTCCCGGTCAGAGCGGGCCGCGTCCTCCAGCTGCCGGAGGTGCCGCCGATCCCGCTCTCCGGCGTCCTCAGGTCGGAGCTTCAGCCGCACCTCCAGCGACAGATCGGTCGCTACGTCATCAACCCGACGGTCGAGGCGTACTCGCTCGTCCGTGTCGCGGTCGCCGGCGCGGTGGCGCGCCCGGGCTTCTACGAGGTACGGCCAGACGCACCAGTCAGCGAAGCCGTGATGCACGCCGGCGGCCTCGCGCGCGACGGCGATGCGACCAAGATGAGCGTCCGTCGCGCCGGGCGAACCGTGATTCCGGAGGAGCAGCTGCGGAGCTTCGTCGCCGTGGGCGCGACGCTCGACGATCTGAATGTTCGCCCCGGCGACGAGCTACGCGTCGGGGAGCGGAGACGGCAGAACTGGCTCGAGACGGCACGCACGCTCGCATACGTGGTGGTCGTCGCGACAGGGCTCTGGGCGAGCGGCCGGTTCTAGAACTGCGGGCACAGGACACGCATGCACCTATCTGTCAGCGTCGGCTCGAGGCACGCATAACATGTCGTCCAGTGTCATTCGGCTCGCCTACGTCGCCATCAAGCGGCGGAGGGAGGCCAGGCGGAGCGGCGGCATTACGCTCCCCGATCTCGAGCCTGGACCAGATGCCGAGAAGGCGGTCGCCGAGGCGCTGAAAGACGTCGCCGCGGGGGGAGCGGCGACGATCGCCGGGCCGACCACACACGCAGCGACGGCGCCGGAAACCCGGACGACGCGTCACACGCCGCAGCAAGCCGCGGCGCTGATCGACGTCGACACGGTGACCGGCGCGGGCGCCATTCCGTCCCCGGTCACGCTCACGCAGCGCGTAGCCGTCGCGCGCGACATCGACACCGGCGGGGCGGTCCCGCTCCAGTTCGAGCTGTTCGACGCGCCACGTGGGACCTCGCGGGCCGAGGTCGCGATCCGCGCGCTCAACGTCGCGATCGCGGCCGTTCTGCTCGTGCTCCTCTCGCCGGTGCTCCTCCTCATTACGGCCGCCGTCAAGGTCACGTCGCCCGGACCGGTCTTCTACAAGCAGGTCCGGGTCGGACTGGACCGCCGCCGGTATCGGTCGCTGACCCCGTTCGACCGGCGGCAACGCGGCGAGCGCCGGGTGCTTCGACCCGAGCCGGATGGCCGCCGCGTCCGAATGTCCATCGTGCCCGTGGAACGGCGCAGCGGCACTGACCGCCGGACGGGTTTGCCGGATCGCCGCGTCAAGCACGTCAGCGTCGAGTTCGAGCGCCGGAGCGGCGTTGACCGTCGTCAGGCCGTCCGCAGCGCCGGGGATCGGCGCAGGCGCATCGCCGCCGCGAGGAACGACCGCCGGCAGTGGAACCTCTGCGGGCGCATGTTCACGATGTACAAGTTCCGCACGATGCGCGCGGACGCCGAGTCGGGGACCGGCCCCGTCTGGGCGCGCCAGCACGACGAGCGCGTGACGCCGATCGGGGCCTTCCTCCGCGCGTGCCGGCTCGACGAGCTCCCACAGCTCTACAACGTCCTCAAGGGCGATATGAACATCGTCGGCCCCCGCCCCGAGCGGCCGACGATCGTCGTCGACCTGGTGAACGCGATTACCGAATACCCGATCCGCCAGCGCACCCTTCCGGGCATCACCGGCCTCGCGCAGATCAGCCAGGCGCCCGACGGCTCCGTGGACGACGTGCGTGTGAAAGTCCGCTACGACCTCGAGTACCTGCGCCGCCGCAGCGTGATGGAAGACCTGCGCATCATGGCGAAGACGCCGATGGTGATGTTCTTCAGGCGATCCGGCTATTGAGGAGGGCGGAAGGGCGAGGGCGTTTCGGGGGAAGAGCGTTTCGAGGAAGGGCACGGCGTTGTTCGTGAACAGCGCGCACGCGGAAGGCCGCGGATAATGAAGGGCGATGGCCGCGGAGAGCTCCGCGGGGCCAGTCGGGGCTCCCCTCGCCGGCCCGTGAGAAGACCTTGGCTACACCACCGGGACGCTACCGGGCGAGGACGCTGGCTCCCTCGGTTGTGGCGTCCCGGGGGGTGTAGCCAAAGGGTCGTCCGGGCTCGTTGAGGCGCGGAGTGTCGTCGAGCCGCGGGGCCATCCGCGCCATCGCCCTTCGTCGATCCGCGGCCATCCGCGTGCGCGCTTTTCCAGCCCTTCCTACAAACGCTCTCCCCGCTCCGTCGGCTTCCACGTCGTCGCGTGCTGGCCGGTGAAGAACCTGTACCACCCCGCGACCCCCGCGGCTCCTCCGGCCACGGCGAATCCGCAGGTAGCGAGCACGCCGGGCACGGGGCGACCCCTCGGCCAGTAAATCCCTACCATGCCCCCCGCGAGCACGAGCAGCACGACGACGAGCGTCCAGTACGCGCCCCGCGAGTCGGCAGCGAGCACGAACAGCGCGATCAACGCCACCGGAGCGAGCAGGTAGACGAGCCAGCGACACAGCTTGTGGCTCAGCAGCATGAACGCGAACCAGCCGTAGCGCATCGGGTCGAGCAGGTGCGGGTACGCGAACAGTGTGTCGAGCCCGAGGACGATCGTGCGCGCCTTGCGCTCGTACTCACGCCGGAGCGACGCGTTGCGAACGACGAGGCAGGGCGCGCCATCTTCCTGCAACGATCGGTAGCCCCGCTCGTGCGCGATGAGCGCGCTCGCGAAATCGCGCGTGAGAAACGTCGGGGCGAGCGGCACTTGGAAGAGCTCGCGCCGTTGCGCGTACAGCTGTCCGGTCGCCCCCACGATGCTCCCGAAGCGCGCCTCGAGCGACCGGATGCGCGTCTCGTAGTCGAGGTACCGCGCCTCGCCGGCCGTCTTGCGCGCGACGTCCGCGTCGACCGCGCTCGTGATGCTCACGCCGCGCCCGGAGACCACGCCGACGGTCGGGTCGGAGAAATGGCGCGCCAGGGCCTTCACCGACGCCGGTGGGACGATGAGCGTGGCGTCGGTACTCACGACGACCTCACCGCGGACGAGCGGGCCGGCAGCGTTCTCGGCGGCGGTCTTGCCGCCCCGCGGCTCGACGCGGTGTACCTCGACGCCGCGGTCGCTGAACTCGGCCGCGATCCCATCGGTGCCGTCGGTGGAGCCGTCGGAGACGACGAGGATCTGCCGCTGCGCGCGCGGGTAGTCGACCGCCGTTAGGTGGTCGAGCGTCCGTCGGATCGCCTGCGCGGCGTTGTACGCGACCACGATGATCGTGACCGCCGGCCACTCCGGTGGATCGCCGGGCACGGGTACCGCGCGGCCTCGCCCCGCGAGATAGAGAACGACCGGGTAGATCAAATAGGCGTAAACGAACAGCGCGACGGGCGCCGCGATCAGGATCAGCGCGGCAGTAGTCATGGCTTGCGTGCCGATTGGCGCGAGCGGATCGCGTCCGTGTAAACGCGCTCGATATCGGCGACCCACCGCTCGGGCGCGAAATCGCGCGCCAACCGGCGCCGCGCCGCCGCCGCGCGCGTCGCAGCGGCATCCGGGTCGCGCCGGATGGCGTCAATCGCGCGCGCGAGCGCGCCTGGGTCCTCGGCGGGCACCAGCACCGCTTCGTTCGGCGAGACGACGTCGGGAACGCCCCCTACGCGCGTCGCGACGACCGGTGTGCAGGCGGCCATCGCCTCGAAGAGAACGATCGGCGTGCCCTCGGTGCGCGAGCTGATCACGATGACGTCGAACGCGCTCGCGAGCCGCGCGGCGTTGGGGTGGATGCCAAGCCACAAGACGCGCTCGCCGACACCGAGCCGCCGGGCGAGCGCCTCCAGACGCCGACGTTCCGCACCCTCGCCGAGCACGGCCAATCGAACGTTGACGGCCCGGGCGTCGGCAAGCGCGCGGACCATCACGTCCAGCCCCTTTTCGCGGCTCAGCCGCCCGACCCAGCCAACGTAGAACGCGTCATACTGCAGGCCGAGTTCGCGCCGGGCCTCGACGCGCGGCAGCAACGCGCGCCCCTCGGCGTCGAAGGCGTTGACCACGACGCGCACCCGTCGTGCGTCGACACCCACCCGCTCGAGTCGTTCGGCCATCGGGTGCGACACCGCGATCACCGCGTCGAAGCGTCGCAGCACGCGGCACTGCAGCCACTCGTAGAAGCGGTTCTTCCAGTTGCCGCCGATGAAGCCGTGCACCGTCGCGACAGTGGGAACCCCCAGCCGTCGGGCCGCGAGGCCGGCCACCACGTCCGCGTGATACCCGTGCGTGTGGACGACGGACGGCCGTCGCGACGCGATGATCTCGGAGACCGCGCGCCACTCGGCACCGTACCGGCGCCGTGGAACGACGATCGGCTCGACCACCACACCGGCGGACCGCACGCTCTCGATCCACGCGGCGCGCGCGCCGACGTCTGTGACGAGTGGTGCGACGAGGACGTCGTGTCCGCGCCGCCGCTGGCCGGCCGCGACCAGGCGCACCACACTCTCGAGACCTCCGACCGCCGCGGGCGCGAGGACGTGCAGCACCGAGAGACGGTCATGTAGCGCCTCGTGCACGGGAAGTTGACGAGGCAAGAAATGCGCGAGCCGTCCGAGCGCGGGTTGGCAGCAGTATTGCTCCTCGGGCATGTGATGTCGGATCCGCCCAACGTCGTCGCGACGGCCCCGCCCCATCCGCCGCGCCACCGCAGCGTGCTCGATCGCGCGCTGCTCTCCGGCGTGGCGTGGACGGCGGGGGTGAAGTGGGGGACCCAGATCCTCAGCTGGGCGGCGACGCTCGTCGTCGCCCGCCTTCTCACTCCCGCCGACTACGGCCTGTTCGGCATGGCGATGGTCTTCCAGGCCTTCCTCGGGTCGATCTATGACCTGGGCCTTGCCTCCGCGATCATCCAGCGACGCGACCTGAGCGAGGAGCAGCTCGCCCGGCTCGGCGGCCTGTCGATGCTTTACGGCGTCGGGTTCGCGGTGCTGACCGTAGCGCTCGCGGGGCCGATCGCCCGCTTCTACCGCGAGCCGGCGGTGGAGTGGATTCTCCTCGTCCTCGCCGGCGCGAGTCTGATCGACGCGCTTCAGATCATGCCGCGCGCGGTGCTCGCGCGCGATCTGCAGTTCCGGAAGATTGCCCTGATCGACGGCTTCTCCGCCCTCGTCCTGACGGCCGCTACGCTCGGCTTCGCGTTCGCCGGGTTTCGGTACCGCGCACTCGTCTACGGCCACGTGGTGGACGCGGTGCTCTCGACCGTGCTGGCGCTCGTCGTCGCACCCCATCGGTTCAGCTGGCCGCGGCGAGCGACCGGCATCGGCGGGGCGATGACCTACGGCTGGCAGGTTGCACTCTCGAGGATTGCCGCGTACGTCGCGGCGAACGCCGATTTCGCGGTCGTCGGACGCGTCCTCGGGAAAGCGCCGCTCGGGGCCTACACGTTCGGTTGGACGATCGCGACGATTCCCGTCGACCGCATCGCGTCGCTCGTCGCGCGCGTGATCCCGAGCGTCTTCTCCCCCATCCAGCGGGACCCCGCGGCCATGCGGCGCTACTGGCTCGGGGTGACCGAGGGCCTCGCGTTCGTCGTCCTGCCGGCGGCCGTCGGACTCGCGGTCACCGCCGACGATTTCGTGCGTGTCGTGCTCGGCGAACGCTGGGAGCCGGCCATCGCCCCGCTGCGCCTCCTCGCGCTGTATGGCGGCATCCGAGCGCTGACCGCCGTCGTCTCGCCTATCCTGGTCGCGACCGGGCACGCGAAGCGGAACCTGCAATTCACCCTCTTGGCGGCGGCCGTCCTCCCTCTGCTCTTCTACCTTGGCACGCGCTGGGGGACGGTCGGCGTAGCGGCGGCGTGGATCGTGGGCTTCCCCGCGGTGTCACTCCCCGCGTTCGTGTTCACGCTGCGCCTCCTCCAAACCCGACCGGGGGCTTACCTCCGGGCCGTGTCGCCGGCGCTGACCGCGACGGCCGCGATGGCGGTCACACTCGTCGCCATCCGCCTCCTCACGCCCGCGTTGCCGACGGGGACGCGCTTTGCGCTGCAGGTGATCTCGGGCGCGGTCACGTACGGGGCGATCGTCCTCGCCTTTCACCGCCCGCGCATCGACGCTTTTCGCGGGCTCCTGCGGAATGCGCGCGTGGCCGAGGCTGGGGACTGAGACTCGGTCGGCGGGGGCATAGGACGTGCGCAGAGAGCCCGCATGAAAGCACCGAGTATCCCCGTCACGGTCGCCGTGGCTGCGCTCCTCGTCGGCGCCTGCGACAGCGCCACAGGACCCGACACCCGCCTCGCCGGTCCGGCGAACCTCGCCGCGATCGCGACGACGGCGACGAGCGTCCGCGTCATCTTCAGCCCCGTCGAAGGCGCAACCGCCTACCGAATCGACCGCGCCCTCCCCGGACAGCTGGTCGCCGAGCTTGTGACGACGAGCAACTTCTACCACGACGACGTCGGGCTGACGCCTGGTGGGTTCTATGAGTACACGGTAACCCCGCTCCGCGGCTCCGAAGTCGGCCCCACGAGCGGATGGGCCCGAGTATCGACCCCTGAGGCCGGGAGTCTGCGTTCCGTGCTCGTCGGCCCGATCCCGACTGACCGTGTGCTCACTGCCGACAGCCAGTACGTGATCCACCGCGTCGCCAAAGTCATGCGCGGCGCGACGCTCACCATCCAACCCGGAACGCGCATCGTCGGCGACACGCTGTCGCCGCAGGCCCTGCTGCTCGTCGGTCGGGGCGCGCGCATTCTCGCGGAAGGCACCGCCGACAACCCGATCGTCTTCACGTCGCAGCGGCCGTTCGGGGAGCGGAACCCTGGGGATTGGGGCGGCATCTCGATCGTCGGCAACGCGCGCACGAACCTGAGCGGTGAGGCGAGCGTCAACGCCCCGCCGGAGTACCGCGAGCCATACTCGGGCGGCAACGACGACGACGACAACAGCGGCGTGCTGCGCTACGTTCGCATCGAATTCGCCGGCCATGCCGACGAGGCCGGCCGCGATCAGAACGCGCTCACGCTCCTCGCCGTCGGCCGCGGCACGACCATCGAGCACGTGCAGGTCATCGGCGCACTCAACGACGCCTTCAAGTGGTTCGGCGGCACCGTCGACGGGCGCTACCTCGTGTCGTACGAGGTGGGCGACGACCACTTCGACGTCTCGCAGGGCTATCGAGGCCGTAACCAATTCATCCTCGCGCTGCGGACTCGACGCTTCGACCCGGCAGGCCAGTCCCCGAACCGCCGCACGTTCGAGATCGACGGGTGCGAGCCCGACTTCCCAGCTTGCTCGGCGGATCGCCGGCCGCGCAGCCTGCCGATCTTCGCCAACTTCACCGTCGTTGACACCCGCCCGCGGGATTTCTCGCAGGGCTGGAGCGCCGGCGCCCAATTCCGCGACGGGACCGGCGGGATCCTGGTCAACGGGGCGATGGTCAACCTGCTCAACCACGCCATCTCGATCCTCGACGCCGAGTCCAACCAGATGCGCCAGCTGGACAGCCTCGCGCTCTGGAACCTTTTCCTCGCGAACCTCGAGAACTTCGCCCCTGCTCCCGATTTCGCCGACCGCGCCAACTGGGCCGGACGAAACCTCGAGGAGTCATCCGCCACGTTCTCCCAGCTCTTCGTCGGGATGCCGGCGTCGCCCGCCCTGGAGGGCGATCCGCGAATCAATTGGAGGCCGTCGCCCGGCTCCGCCCTTGCCTCGGGCGGCCTGACGACGTTCGGCGATCCGCTGGCCACGCTCGCGGGAACGTTCATCGTGCCGACGACCTATCGCGGCGCGGCAGACCCTGCCGGCCGCGATTGGTGGGCTAGCTGGACCGTCTACTACATGCGCTGAGTCGCGGCTGCGTACAGCCGCTCGTACTCGTCGACCATCCGTTCGACGCTGAGCCGCTCCGTCGCCCCACGGCGCGCCGCCTCGCCGAGCCGCTGCCGGAGGTCGGGCTGGGTGAGGAGCTCGCGGAGGCAGGCGGCCAGCGCGCGCTCGTCGCCCGGCGGGGCCAGGAATCCTTCGCCGCCGTGCGTCACGACCTCCGGGATGCCACCAGTTCGCGACGCGACGATCGCCTTCCCGCCCCACATCGCTTCGGCGAGTGCGAGTGGCAAGCCCTCCGACAGCGACGGTAAGGCGAAGACGTCCGCCGCGGCGAGGAGGTCGCTCACGTCGTCACGAAAGCCGAGCAGGTGGACGCGACCCTCCCAGCCCTGGGCTGCGACGAACTCCCGGAGCGCGGCTTCCGCCGCCCCGCGGCCGGCGATCGCCAGACGCCACCGCGGAAGCGCCGCATCCTGTTCGAGCTGCGCGAGCGCCCGCAGCAGCACCGCGTGCCCTTTTACCGGGTAGAGATTCCCGACCGCAACGATCAAAAGCTCTCCCGCTGCCATTCCGAGCTCCCCGCGCAGCTTGGTCGCGTCCCCTGGTTCGTGACGGATGCCGTTGTGAATGACGCGAACGGCCGACGCGGACAACCCGAGCGTTCGCGTGAGATCGGTGGCCGTCGCGGCCGAGACGGCGACCAGGCCGCGGCTCCGCCGGACGCTCCACCGCAACGCCGCGCGACGATACCGCCGTCCCGCGTAATACCGGCCGCCGTGCATCGTGATGACGTGCGGTTTTCGAAGAGCCCAGGCGGCCGCTCCACCGTAGACCGACGTGAAGAATTCGTGCGTGTGAACGAGATCGACGCGGGCCCGCCGAATCAGCGACCCGATCTCCGCGAGACACAGCGGGTCGAGCGGCGCGCGAAGCGTGAATGTCCGCGTGTCGAAGCCGCGCTCGCGGAACTGGGCGCGGAGCCACGGGTTCCGTCGGGCGGGACCGATTGGGATGATCTCGTGCCCGCGCGCGCGCAGCTCGACGGCGAGCTGCAGCATGATCCGCTCGGCGCCGCCCGGCCCGCCCGTCTCGCCGAGGAGCGCGATACGCAGCCGCGGACGGTCCGGCACCTCGCCGCGTCCTAGACCGGCGATGCGGCCGCCGACGACATACGCTCGGCGCGCGTCGGCCGGGTGCGTGCGCGTCGGGCCGCGCCAATTGCGGCGGCGACGCGCGTCCGCGCCCAGTCGACCGTCTCGACGACGAATGGCCTCACGTCGTCCGCTCGAAAGACATCACTGTCGCGGTGCGGCCAGCCGGCGGCGAGGAACTGGCGGATCACCTGCACGCGAGAAGGCGCGCCGACCGGCAGCGACAGGCCGACGGGCGTTCGCGCGAGCCGAACGAGAAGATGATCGACGTCGCCCCACCACCAGCGGAATCGAACGCCGGCGCGATACGTCGCTGGTCGCGGCGGCACGCCGCGCTCGGCGTCGAGCAGCAGCGCCGGGAAATCCACGCCGGCGTCGATCGCGAGCTGCAACGAGCCCCAGAACCGCCCGTTGATCTCCATTAGATGCGGTACGCCGGAGGTCGCGTCGACCTTGTACTCGATCATCGCGACGCCGTGCCAATCCAGCCGCTGCAGAAGTGCAGCGGACTGCTGGACGAGCGCGTCGTCGGGCGCGATGCTCTCGGCATATACACTCACGCCGCCCGATGGCGGCCGCTCGCGCAGACGCCGGTGTGAGAAGTGGGCGAGCAGTCGCCCGTCGCGGATGAGCACCGACACGCCGATGCCGGCTCCGACGATTCGCTCCTGCAGCAGAAACGGGTACGCGGCGGGTTCGAGCTCGGCGAGTCGCGACCGCAGCGCCGACGCGTCCGCAGCGTGCGCGACGACGAGCTTCACGGCTCGGCCGCTCCCCTGCTCGCGCACCGACCGCGACGGCTTGATCACGAGGGGGCAGCGCAGTTGCTTCGCGGCGGCGATCGCCTCGTCTGCGGTCGAGACGAGCCGCTGCGCGGGGACTGCGATCCCCAGCTCGCGCGCGGCGTCCGTCACGAGCGCCTTGTCCGCGACGCGGCGCACCCGCTCCGCGCTCGGCCACGGCAGCAGCACGTCCCCGAGACGCGAGCGGTCCGCGGTCAGCGCGAGGAGAGCCGCGTCGGTTATCGGGATCACCACAGCGATCCCGCGGCGGTGCACGACCGCCACGACGTCATCGACGAACCGGCTCGGCGACTGCAGCGGGTCGGCCACCACGTCGCGCGTGCTGACGTGACGCGATGCGCCGGCGATCGATCGGCGCGAGCGCGCCGCAACGTGAAGACGATACCCTGCCCGTCCGAGCGACCTGACGACGGCGAGGGCCGCGCGATCCTCACCGTCGGTCACGAGCACCGCGGGGCGTTGCGTCATACGGCGACCAGGCCCGCGGCTCGCAGCGCGAAGCCGGCCGACGAGAGGCCCGAGGGGATGTCGACGCGGGGGGTGCGAAGCGCGTCGGTCTGGCCCCGCCGCAGCCACCCGCCGTCGTTTCGGAGCGCGGCGGAATAGCCGGCCGCGCGCGCCGCGGCGACCGTGGCGTCGGAGAACCGTCCGTACGGGTACGCCAGCACGGGAAGCACTCCCATGAACCGCCCGCGCAGCCACACCAGCGGTCGTGCGAGCTCTTCGCGTACCACCGAACCCGATACCGCCGCCAGGTTCGGATGGCTCCAGCTGTGCGATCCGAGCGTGAACGTGCCGCTCGATCCCGACTCCGTGAGCTCCCACTCGCTCGCGCAGCGGGCGTAGGACGGTACTTCGCGCTCCGTGAATCCGCACTGAAGGGCGAGCTCCCGTACCGCGGCATCCCGGCCCGCGCACTCCTCGAGCGCGCGCGTGCGAAACGCCGAGCGCTCTTCTCCCGGTGGCGGCAGGACGACTCGGTCCCACCAGAATGCCGCGCCGCCGACGAACGCCGGCGCCACGAATACCGTCGCCGGCATGCGTCGTAGCGCGAGTTCCGCGGCGCCCAGGGTCAACGCCCCTCGATACGCGTCATCGAACGTGATCACCGCGCGGGGTCGGTCGCGCCGGCCCGCGCGCCCTGTCAACGCGTCGGCAAGTGGCACGACGTCGTGCGTCTCCGCGAGCAGGTCGAGCTGCGCGGCGAAGCGCGACCGGGAGAGGTGAAGCGGCTCGTCGCCGCATGACGCCGTGTCATCGGGCACGACGTTGTGGTACGCGAGTATCAGGACGTCCGCGCGCCGGCGACGGCGGGCCAGCGCCGTGATCCCGCTCGAAAGGAGGAGCTGCTCGGTCGCTGCCTTGGCCGCGGCGCGCGGGCCGCGCTTCCCCGCGTCGGCCGGTCGCTCTGCTTGGCGCACCGCTCGATCGCTCGCTACCACCGCGCCGGCGCGGGCACCTCGTACGGCGGGAGCTGTGCGCTCGACGCCCCCCGTGAAGGGGCGAGGCCTGCCCGCGACGTCCGCGCCGCTGCCACCGCCTGCGCACGCGCGACGGCCGCCGTCGCCGCGACCAGCCCGATCAGCAGATACCAGAATGGGAAGTACGCGGCCGAGAGGAAGAACCCGCAGACGACGTATGCGAGGAGCGCCGCGAGCAAAACGTGCGCGACTCCCGACAGTCGCGGGTCCGCGGCGTGACGCCGGCGGACGCGCGATAGTGTCCGCGCCATGTGAACAACCAGCGCGACGAACACGATCAACCCCGGCAGGCCCAGCTCGGCCGCGATCTGGAGGAAGATGTTGTGCGCGTTGAGGGTTTCGAACGGCCTGCCGACCATCAGGCGCTCGCGCGCCGGGCGGGAGAGCTCCCGCTCCGCGATTGGGAATCCGTTCGCCCCGACGCCGACGACGGGCCGCTGCCGAACGTACGTCAGCCCGCGCCGCCAGACCTCGCCACGGCCGCAGGTCCGCCCCGACCAGTTGTAATCCGTCTCCGGCTGGAAGATCGTGCGCACCCGCCCCCAGTAGGCGGAGCCACCGCCGGCGAGGAGCAGGAGGGTGGCGATGGCGGTCCAGACGCGCGCTCGGCGCGGCAACAGCTGAAAAGTCAGGAGCATGTACCCGAGCACGACCACGAGGCCGACCAGACCTCCGCGCGACCCGCCTCGGACGATCGTGAACACGAACACCAGGAAGCACGTCGTGGCTAACACTCGCCGCATCGGAGGCTGCCCAGCCCACGCCAGGTGAAGGGCCGCCGGAATCAGCGCCACTAACATCAGGGAGAGGTCGTTCCGGTCGTAGAAGACCGTTGCCGCCGGGTTTGTGACCGCGTTTGCTCCGCCGCGCGCGTACACGGTCGCGAGGTAGACGGCGGCGCCCGTGACCGTCGCCAGCAGCAGCCACTCGACGTCCTCCGCACCACGAACGGCAATGACGATCAGCGTGGCCAGAACGGCGCCTGGCATGACCCACGTCAGGAGATATCGCGTTCCCACGGCGGGATCGAGCGCGAAGGGCAGACCGGCAGCGGCGATCAGTAGCAGCAGCACCAATAGCCCGAGCACCGAGGACCAGAGACGTCTCGCGAGCAGGTCTGGCGGGACCTGCACCGCGGCGGCGACAATGGCGAGGCCGAGCAGCAGCGTCGGCCGAAGCAGCTGGGCGCCCGGGATGACGTTCTGGAACCGCCAGACGTACGTGAAGATCACGGCCGCGATCAACAGGAGCAGGACGTCCGGCCGGACCGCGGGGCGGGCGGCCGCGGCGAAGGCGCTGCGATCCGCCAAGCCGGGGGCTGCCGCGAGTCCCCCACGCATCAGCGGGTTCCTCGCTCGGAGACCAGGATCGCCGCCTCGCCGACCCGCAAAGGGATGCGGGTCACCTGTGGTCCGACGCGGCCGTCCGCGCTCAGCGGCCGTGTGCGGGGGCCCGACGGGACGCGGACCTGCACCGCCGATTCGTCGCCGAACTCCGGCCGTCCCCAATCGAGTACTGGGCGCACGAGAACGAGCGCCCGCTCGTACTCCCGGGCCCACACACGATACCGACGGCCGGTCGGATCGCGACCCTCCGCGAAGACTCTCCGTGCGCCGGTAGGACGACCGACGTCGGTCGCCACGGCGCCCCACCACTGGTCTGGAAACGGCCACTTCCACTTCGCGCCAGAGCTGAACGCGACGAGCCCGACCTGCCGCGGCGCGACCAAATAGAAGCTCGCCAGCTCCCACAGACGCCGCCGGTGTAGCGGCGACGCTGAGTTGCCGGCGGTGTACTCGCGGGGCGTCGCGTCCGGCTCGACCGGCGATACCGTCAGCGCTGCCCCGGCGGCGATCAGCGACTCCGCAAACCGCCAGCGCTTCTCCATCTCGGCGAAGAATGGGCTGTTGAAATCCTCGAGGTGCGCACCGCCTGCGGCGACCGCCATCTGGGAGTCGAACGGCGTCAGGTAAGTGTGCGTGTTGACCATGAGCCGCTTGCGCGGACCTACGCTGGCGCGCAGCTCGCCCAGCAGTGTCACCATGTCGCGCTCGTACGACGACCAGTCGGCGTACTCCAGCATGCGCCCGGGCTCCAGCTTGCCGCGGATGTCACCGGACGAATGCTCGTCGATGAACAGGCCGTCGGCGTCCGCGGCGATGGCCGCGATGCGGAAACGCTGGAACGCCCGCAGGCCGGGGTCGCCCGGGTTGATCGCCCAGCGCATCTGCGTCCAGATCTTGAACGTCAGCCGGCAGGCCTCGGTCTTTCGCCCGGCAGGACCGCAGCGCGCGCGGTCGTGGAGGAACGCGTCCTCGAGGGCGTACTCCCGGTGGCGCGCGTACCAGTCCACCATCTGCCGATAGTATGCGATCGACGGATCCTCGCGCTTGTCTTCGCCCGGCCGAAGCACCGTCCAGTTCAGCGCGTAGCGGTAGATCTCGGCGCTCCGGTTCAGACGCCGGTACTCCGGCACCGACTTTCGGTCGCCACCGTCGAGGAGGATACGGTCGAAGTGACGCGCGACCCACTCGTACTCGCTGGCACGCCGCTCCCGCGGCTGGTACTGGATCCGGTAGTCCGTGATGTGGAGCCGCAGATGCCGCCAATGGGGCGAGACCGGGCTATAGTCGGCAGCTTCGGAAGGCGTCGTGGCGACGCGAGTCCAGGCGGCGAGCGACACGGCCGCCACCGCGGTCGCGCACGCGACGAGTGCGCTCGTCCGCCTCACGTCCGCCGACCTCGCGTGCTCGCCGCCGTGACGGCGACCGACTGGATCGTCCGACAGAACACCTCTCCGTCCTGCTCCCAGTTGTACCGCGTCAGGACTGCCTGTCGGCCCGCCGCGCCGGCCGCGGCGCGCACCGTGGGATCGGTAAAGCGGCGAAGAGCGCGAGCCAGGTCCTCCGCATCGCCAGCGCGGAACACCTCACCCGCGCCGGTCTCGCGCACGATCCGCGCGCAGGGCGCCGTGTCCGACGTGACTACCGCCAGGGCGGCGGCCATGTAGTCGAACAGTTTGTTGGGGATCGACGCTTGCCACTGTCCGGTCGCGCGGAACGGGACGAGGCCGACGTCCGCCGCCGCGACGAGATCCAGTGCGTCCTCGTGCCGCGGGATGTAGCCGGTGAACCGCACTTCGTCCTCGGTCAGTCCGATCGCTCGAGCGCGCTGCTCGAACAGCGCCGCGTCGCGTCCTGTACCAATTACCGTCAGCTGGGCGCGAACGCCGGCGTCGCGGAGGAGCTTCACGGCGCCGATCGCCTCGTCGAGCCCGCGCGGGATCTCGAGGATGCCGAGGAAGACGATCTCCATCGGTGCGTCCGCAGAGGGCGCGCGCGATGCGCGCCGGACGAGGGCCCGCGCGCGGGGCGGCGTGTTCGAGACGATCGTGATCCGCTCGCGCGGCAGCCCGAGCGCGGCCACACGCTCGGCGTTCTCCTCGACGACGACGACGACGTGGTCCACGCGACGGACCGAATAGGCCTCGACCGCGGCGACAGCGCGCGGGTTACGTACGACGACGTCCCACGGCCGCTGCCGCGCCGCCGCCCAGATGTCCGCCATCAACGCGGGGTAGTTCTCCGCCATATCGATGACGACTGGAACCCCACTCCGCCGGCCGGTCCAGATCGCGGCTGGCGCGAGCGGCACATCGCGGACGATGATCACGTCCGGGCGCGCACGCCGGGCCGTCCGCGCGAGGTGGTGCGCCCACCGTGGACTGAAGAATGCCGGAAACTGCAGTGCGGCGTCGAGGCGCTTCCCCAGCCAGGGCCACGGCGTCAGCCGGTGCGCGACCGCTTCGGGAAGCGCCTCGACGGGCGGCGCCCACCGCCGGTTCCGCGCGGCTAGGTGTACCTCGAAGCCACAGTCGGTGAGCGACCGGCAGACCTTCTCCGCCCTGACGTCCCACGGGTAGTCGGACTGCCAGATGTAGAGCGCGGTCAGGCCCTGTCCCCCGGCGGCCATCGGACGCGGCAAGGCGGCGTCGGGCTCAACCCGCCGCCGGGCATCGGGCTCGGCACTTGCGACTAACATTGGCTGTGGCATGTACGGGCGCGACGGCAGCCTCGAGGGTCGCCGGCGATGACCCTGGGCGTCGTGGCCCAGGATGGGTCTCGCGCCAGGGGAAAGTTACTAGTCGGTAGAATGCAGAACCTAGACCAAGCAGCCGCCGCCGATCGCCTGCGGATCGAGCGGACCTCCGCCCGCGTGGACCTACGGGCTCCGACCGCGACGGCGCCGGCGCTCATTCGCCGAGCGCGGCGCGAGCCGCGGCGAGCGCTGCGCGTGCTCATCGCGCTGGCGAAGGGGCATTTGTACCGGGTCTACTACCGTGCCCGCGGAACTCGCTTCCGCGCCGGCCGGAACTTCCGCGTTTACGGGTCACTCAGCGTTCGCGGACCGGGCGAGGTCGTCTTCGGCGACCACGTCGGGGTTTACGGCAGAACGACCCCGTGGACGTACAGCCGCGAGGCGCGGATCGTCGTCGGCGACAACGTGAACATCGGCCCGGTGGAGTTTGGGTGCGCTCGCGAGATCGTCATCGGCAGTCAGTCGCTCGTCGGCCGCTGCGGCATCATGGACACCGATTTCCACAGCACCCGCGCCGACCGCCGGTCCCCCGACGCACCCGTGCGGGTCGCGCCCGTTCACATCGGTACCAACGTCTGGATCGGCCAGAACGTCGGGATTCTTCCCGGCACCCGCATCGGAGACAACTCCGTCGTCAGCTTCGGCGCCGTCTGCGCCCGCGAGTACCCCCCGAACGCGATCATCGCCGGGAATCCGGCGAAGGTGGCGGGGCGCATACCGGAGGCGGGGAACGGGTGAGGGTGGTCCCCTCACGCCGCCACTCCCCTCACCCCCAGCTTCCGCCTCACGAACGCCGCGATCCGCGCGAGCGTCGCGAAGTTCTCCTCCGTGATCTCGTCGTCCGCCGGCTCGACGCCGAATTGGTCCTGGAGGAAGGTGATCAGCTCCACCATTCCCATCGAGTCGACGACACCCTTCTCCAGCAGGTGCTCGTGCTCGCCCACGACGTAGTTCGGGCGCGCGTAGAGGAAGTTTTCCGTGATGTACGCCCGCGTCTCGTTGACGATTTGAGCTTCGGTCACTCCTGTATCCCCTGAAGTCCGCCCGACGCGGCTACACGCCGACCGGGGTCGCGTCTAGTATCACGTCCGGGCGCCGCAAGACGCCCAGCGCCCGATCCGAGGACTGGCCGAAGAAGGTCTCGTGCCAGAGGTGCGTCGAAAGGATCGCGACCAGCGCCTGGCTCTCCGCGAACCCGGTCGCGCGGCCACTCTCGCACCGGCGCACCAGCCCCTCCACCGCCGCTGGCTCGAACAGCCCGACCTTTCGTACCGCTTCCGGCGCGAGGAGGTCCCGGACGTAGTCCGGACGCTCGGCGCCGAAGAAAGCCGGCACGTCCGGCGCGCGGTACGGCTGCTTGTGCCGGTCCGCGATCTCGCGCGGGACCGCCGTCCGCGCCCACCGCTTGAGGATCTCCTTCTCGCGAAGGCCGCGCAGCTTCGAGCCCGTTGGCAGCGCGGCTGCGAGCTCGAACAGCCGGTGGTCGAGGAATGGGAACCGCCCCTCCACGGCATGCGCCATCGCCACGCGGTCCCCCTGCGAGCTGAGTAGGTAGGACGAGAGGAGCGTCGTGATCTCGAGGTATGCGGCGCGGTTCATCGGGTCCCAGGCGCCGAACTCCACGGGGAGTGCCGCGCGTAGCTCGTCGAGCGGGTCGAACCGACTCAGCGCGGCGCGGACCTCGGGCTGATAGAACGCCTTCATCCTCGCGGTCAGACCGAAACGGGGCAGGTGCGAGAAGAGCGGATCGTCCGACGTGGCCGCTGAGAGGAAGAACTTGCGCCAGAACTCGCCACCCCGGTTTCCACCGAGGTACGGGTACAGCCGGTCGAACAGTGCGGGCCGCGCCCGCGACTCGGGGCGCCGCAAGCAGAACAAGCGGACCTTCGTTTCCTTGAACAGGTCGTAGCCGAGGAACAGCTCGTCCGATCCTTCGCCCGTCAGGACGGTTTTGACTCCCGCGTCGCGCGTGAGCTGAGCCAGCAGGTAGAGTGGCGCCGGCGCGGTGCGCACGAGCGGTGTCTCGACGTGGCGGACGACTTCGGGAAACACGCGCGCGATCGCCCCGCCGTCGATGTGCCGAACGCGGTGCACGCTTCCCAGCTTCGTGGCGACGAGCTGCTGATATCGCGATTCGTCGAGCGCCGGGTCCGCGAACGTCACCGAGAACGTGCGGAAGTCATACGGCGACAGCGGCGCCGCGAGTGCGCAGGTGATCGTCGAGTCGAGGCCCCCGCTCAGGTATCCGCCCACCGGCACGTCCGCTCGCATGCGGATCGACGTGCTCTCGCGCAGCGTCCGGTCGAGCGCCTCGACGGCGTCGGTCGGCTCGTCACGCGCGGCGTCGAAGGACAGGGCATAGTAGCGGCGCGTCTCCATCCGACCGTCGCTCCAGACAGCGAGACAGCCCGGTTCGAGCGACTTCACGCCACGGAAGACGGTGCGCGGGGCCCGCGCCGACCAGAATGTGAAGACCTCGTCCAACCCCGCGAGGTCAGGCCCCGCTTCGACCTCGCCGCTCGCGAAGAGCGCCTTGACTTCCGATCCGAATACGAGATCGGCGCCCGCCATGGCGTAGAACAGCGGCCGTACGCCGAACCGATCGCGCGCCAACAGCACGCGGTCCCCGCGCCGGTCGTGCAGCGCGAACGCGAAATCGCCGTTCAGCCGCTCGACCATCCGGGCGCCCCACTCGGCGTAGCCGTGAAGCAGCACCTCGGTGTCGGAGCGGGTCCGGAAGCGGTAGCCCTTGGCGCGAAGCTCTGCCGTCAGCTCGACGTAGTTGAAGATCTCGCCGTTGAACGCGACGACCAGCCGGCCGTCCTCGGTCGCCATCGGCTGTGCGCCGCCCCCGAGGTCGATGATGCTGAGCCGCACGTGCGCGAGACCGACGCGACTGCCGAGCGAGAGGCCGAATCCGTCCGGCCCACGGTGGGCAATTGCGGCCGCCATGCGCCGCAGCGTCTCCGCGCTCACGCCGCGCGGCTCACGTCGCGCGATGCCCGCGAACCCGCACATCAGCCCACCGCCGGTGGTGTCGTCACGCTCGTGATCGGCGCAACGAGGAGCGGCGGCAGATGCAGGGCGCGCGTCGTCGCCCGCTTCTGCGCGATGTCGCGGTAGATGCGCTCCACTTGCTCTGGACGGAGCCCCAGCTCCTCCGCCGTCTGCTCCGCGCTCCGGCCCGAGTCGAGGGCGGAAAGCGCGACATCCATCTCACGCGTCGGGAGCGAGAAGTAGAACTCGTCCTGTGACTGCGGGAGTGAGTACGTGTCGGTCGTCGGCCGCCTCGCCGTAACGGCCTCGGGCACATCGAAGTACTCGGCGAGCTGGTAGACCTGTGTCTTATAGAGGTGCGCGATCGGCTTCACGTCGGCGAGTCCGTCGCCGCCTTTGACGAAGAACCCCTGGTCGTACTCGAGCCGGTTTGGCGTCCCGAGCACCGCGTAATGCAGGCGGTCGGCGTGGTAATACTCCATCATCTTCCGCGCGCGCTGCTTGAAGCTCGTCGCGGCGACGATCTCGCGGTACGCATCGGCCGGAAGGCGGACCGTCT
>JBHELH010000130.1:0-5749 GCA_046263215.1 Gemmatimonadaceae bacterium
GCTCCGCGCGGACGGACGCCGCACGCGGCCCTGCAGCTCGTAGGTAAGCATGCGGCCTGACTGGCGCTGGCCCGGGTCTCCACGCGCTCGAGATCGACGCGTCGGCGGACATCCTCGTCGAGTGAGTCCGTCACTCTCGGCGTCGCTCCCTCGCTCGCGGCGGCTCGCCGCGGTGTGGGGGCCTACCGTCCTCGTGATCGTCTTCGGTAGCCTCGCGTACTGGGGCGCAGTCCGAGAGCGGCGCAGCCGGGCCGCCGTGACCGCGAGTTACCAGGTGATCGAGGAGCTCCAGGTCCTGCTCACTCGCCTCGTCGACGCCGAAACGGGGCAACGCGGTTATCTGCTCACCGACCGCACGAGCTACCTCCAGCCATTCACGCAGGCGAAATCGGACGTGCTGCGACGCCTCACCGAGGTGCGCAGGCTGACGTCCGGCAGCCCCACCCAGCAGGCGCGGCTCGACAGCCTGGCGATGGTGGTGGGGGCGAAGTTCGAGGAGCTGGACGAGACGATTGCGAATCGCCAGGCCAACCACCTGAACGAAGCGTTGGCCGTCGTGCGGACCGACCGCGGACTGCGCACGATGGCCAGGGCGAGGGAGCTGGCGGACGCGATCCGTCGCGACGAAGTGGCCGAGCTGGCAAGCCACAACAGGCGCGAAACGCGCAACAGCCTGGCGCTCAGCCTGATCCTGATCGTCGGCTCGCTCTTGGCCGCCGCGGCATCGGGGCTCATGAGCAACATTTTGGATCGCTATTCCACATCGCAGGAGCGAATCGCCCGCGAGTTGGAGCAGGCCAACGACCAGCTCCAGGAGCAGCAGGCGGAGTTGGAGGCTCAGAATGAGCATTTGCAGGAGCAATCCGTCGAGCTCGAGGCGCAGGCCGACGAGCTTCAGGCGCAACACGAGCAGTTGACGGAGCTCGCCGCTCAGCTCGAGATCCGCACTGAGGCGGCGGAAGCCGCCAACCGGGCGAAGGCCAGCTTCCTCGCAGCGATGTCCCACGACCTCCGGACGCCGCTGAACGCCATCATCGGCTACGTGGATCTCATCACGATGGGGCTGCGCGGTGAGGTGACCGCGGGACAAGCGCGTGACCTCGAGCGCATCCGCACCAGCGGGCGCCGCCTGCTCGCCCTGATCAACGACATCCTCAACTTCGCCCGGCTCGAGGCGGGCAAGGTGGAGATCGTGCTGCAGCCGGTCCGACTCGACACGGCGCTGCGCGGTCTGGAGTCGTCGTTCCTGCCTCAGCTCAAGGCGCGCGATCTCCGCTACCGCTACGCCGGCTGCCCGCCGGACCTGACGCTGCAGGCCGATCCGGATCGGATGGGACAGATCCTCCTCAACCTGGTCGGTAACGCCATCAAGTTCACGGCGCCAGGCGGCGAGATCGCGGTCGACGTCGAGACGGCGGACGACGTGTATGTGCACGTTCGAGATACCGGCGTCGGCATCCCGCCGGACCAGCTGTCGCGCATCTTCGAGCCCTTCGTTCAGGTGGATCCGCGTCGAAGCGGCGACCGGGACCGCGGCGTGGGGCTCGGCCTGGCGATCAGCCGCGAGCTCGCGCGTGCCATGGGCGGGGAGCTGATGGCGGAGAGTGAGCCCGGCGTCGGTTCACGATTTACGCTGTGCCTCAAGCGGTCCAAACCGTGGAGCGAGTCCGACGGCGGCGAAGGAGAAAACGCGCGATCGCAGGCGGCCTGACTCGCGCATGAAGGACCTGTCAGTTGGGAGGTGAGGCAATGAACTCTCGCGCACGCGCGATCGCCGGAGCGATCGCCATTCTGCACGTCGTGCCACTTATCCGGTCAGTGGCCCAGGCTCGTGATGCCCGCGTTGCCCAGCCCGAACGGCTATGCCGGCGTCAGAGCCAGGCGCGCCACTAAGCGCGTCGCTCGCGTCGCGCCGTGTCGTCCCGGGTGCAAGCGCTCTGAGCGAACTGCAAAGGCGCGCTGCCTTTTTCCTTTTCAGTCCGCGTGAGTCGCAACTGGTTCCGCTGGTTCGACTTGCTCCGCAGCACCCATTCTGGCGGAGTCGCTGGAATACCTCCTTTTCCGCCTAGGTCTCCTACAGTTTTCCCTACAGTTTTCGTCGCACTGCGCTGCTAGAAGGAGATGCCTCCTGATGCGGGAGAGCGGCGTGATGGCGGATGATCCGCAGTGGAACTGGCCGGCGCTGGATCACGCGGCGGCGGCGGCCCTTCTGAGCGATCATTTGCCGAGAGCGGACGCCCATCTCGCACCGCTCGGTCACGGCGAGTTCTGTCTCGCCTTCAGGCTGGGCGAGCAGGTTGTCCGGGTTGCGAGACACCCCGCGGCGGCCGTCGCGCTGCGTCGGGAGGCGTGCGTCCTCGGCGCGATCGCGGACGCGCTCCCTCTGCTCGTCCCCCGGCCGACGTACCACAGCCCACGCGCGTGCCCGCCCTTTACCGTCCACGACGAGGTCACCGGCGAGCTGCTGACGCGCGACCGTTGGATGGGCCTGCCGCCGGCAGCTCGACAGAAGGCGGCCACCGACCTGGCAACGTTCCTCAGGGCGCTCCACGCGATTCCTGTAGCGATCGGGCTTGAGTGTGGCCTGGCCCGACTCGACGGAGTCGAGCTCGCGCGAAGGCTCCGTGAAGCCGCCGCCGTGACACTCTATCCCCTACTCGACCGCGAGAGTCAGGGTCGGCTCGACGCGACTCTGGCTCGGTGGTCGTCGCCGCCACACCGGGTCCGCGCCCCTGCTCTGCTGCATTGCGACATCGGTCCCGGCCACCTGCTGTGTGATCCGGCAACCGACAGTCTCACCGGCGTCATCGACTTCGGCGACATCGCCGTCGGCGACCCCGGGCGCGACTTCATCTTCATTTACGAGGACTACGGTCCGGCGATCCTCGCAGAGGTGCTGCGCCGCTACGCAGGAGGGGACCCCCCGTCGCTGCGGTCCGAGATCCGGAGGTGGTACCTGCTGGAGGCCACATCGTGGACGCTCGAAATGTGCGCGGCCGAGCGCGTTATCGACGTGGAGCACGGGCTCGCCGAGATCGCGCGTGAGTTGTACGCTCTCGACTTATGACGGCTTCAGATCCCCCCGCAGCGGCGACCAGGCGGGCAGGGCTGTACTACGTGGATCAACAGCGGCTCACTTGCGTGGGCACGGTTCTGGACACGAACCGCCGCGAACGGACGCAAGAGGACGCAACCAGAGGCAGATGCGTCCTCGCGGAAGGCTCAATGGCACAAAGGGATGCAAAGGGACGGAACTAGACGCAAAGGCTTCGAGCGAACTGCAAACCCGCTATTCGCCGGTTCGATTCCCGCCGCGCCTCTGCAGGATGCTGGCCTCGTCCGACGCCAGACTACTAGACACCGAACCAGCTCGCGAGCGCCGCGACCGCGAACAGCGGCCCGGCCACATGCCGACCGCGCGTGCTTCCTACCACGATCACGCCGCTGACACCGAATACGAGAGCCGCGATACGCGAGACGAACGCGCGGTCCGCGGGCGAACCATCGGCCAACGCCCAGAGAACGATGGCCCACCCGAGCCACGCGATGCTCGTCAGATGCCACGCCCATCGGAGGATGGCCTCGGTGAACGCGCGGTCGTAGCGCACGACCGGCAAGTTGGCGAGTCCTAACAGGGCCGGGAGCACGGTGCGCTCCCCAAGATACGAGTGCAGTGCTGCGAGAAGCGCGGCAGCTACCGACCCAACATAGAGCCAAGCCATAGCGCTCATCCCCAACTCTGAAGTTCGATCCAAGAGCTTAAGATCGGCCGGCCGCTCGACTTTGTCCTCGAGCGAGTCGCCGCTTGCAGCCCGAACGACACGCAGGCCAAAACGCGATGGTAAGCGCCATCGCTCCGGGGCTCGAACTCTACTGACGTCGGAGATCGAGACAGATCTCCCCTTCCTGCGTCCCGGCTGCCGAACTCCACCACCGGCTCGGGGTGTGCCACGGGATTACAGATCGGCGAGGCCGCTCGCATCGCGGGACCTGCGGTCCGGGACGGACCTCGCGCCCCGGCGCGGTGATGGCTTCGCCCTCACGCCTCGCGTACATTAGCGCCGCGAGTCGCGCCGGACGGCGGCCATGGAGTTCGCACAAAGGCTACAAGACGCACTAGCCGGGAAGTACAGGCTCGAGACAGAGCTCGGCGGCGCGGGGATGTCTCGCGTTTTCCTCGCCGAGGAGCCGTCACTCGATCGGAAGGTCGTCGTGAAGGTGCTGCCGCCGGAGCTGGCGGCGACGGTCAGCATCGACCGCTTTCGTCGGGAGATCCGGCTCGCGGCGCACCTCCAGCATCCGAACATCGTGCCGGTCCTCACCGCCGGAGATGCGGACGGGCTGCCGTTCTACGTCATGCCCTTCGTCTCCGGAGAGACGCTTCGCGCACGCCTCGCGCGCACCGGCGAGCTCCCGCTGCCGGAGGTGATTCAGATCCTTCGCGACGTCGTCGACGCCCTCGCGTACGCGCACGAGGAGGGGATCGTTCATCGCGACATCAAACCGGAGAACATCCTGCTCACGCGGCAGCACGCCCTCATCACCGATTTCGGTGTTGCGAAAGCGCTCGCCGAAGCGGTGCGCGATCCCGGGGCGGCGACTTCGGTCGGGATCATAATCGGCACCGCCGCGTACATGGCGCCCGAGCAGGGCGCCGGAGACCCGGGCGTCGATCACCGATCGGACATCTACGCCGTCGGGGCTCTCGGTTACGAGATGCTCACCGGCCATCAGCTCTTCCCCGGTCGATCCATCCAGGCGACTCTCGCCGCACACGCGAGCGAGGAGGTTCCGGACCTGCGGTTGGAACGGCGCTCCACGCCCGCCGCTCTCGCGGTGCTGATCCGACGGGCTCTCGAGAAGCACCCGTCGGACCGGCCTCAAAGCGCGCGGGAGATGCTCGCCGTGCTGGACTCGCTCCCCCAACCGGGCGCGGGTCCGGCCGAGAGTCCCGGGGGACGACGTCGTCGCCTCGCGCTGTGGACGATAGCCGCGGCGGGCGTCCTTGCCGTCGCCGCAACCGCGATCGTCCGGACGCGCGATACGCCGCCGGCGACGAGGGCCGGGGTGCCGCGCCTTGCCGTCCTGCCTCTGGAGAATGGAGGGCGCTCGGAAGACGCGTATTTCGTCGACGGAATGACGGAGGCGATCACGACCCGTCTCGCGTCCCTGTCGGGTCTGAGAGTCATTGGGCGCCAAAGCGCCCGGCGGTATCGGGACGCCGACAAGTCCCTTCGGCAGATCGGGTCCGAACTCGAAGTCGACTATCTGCTCACTGGCAGCGTGCGATGGGACAAATCCAGCCCGGGCAGCAATCGAATCAGCGTTCGCTCGGCTCTCGTTCGCGTGTCTGACGAGAGCGTGATATGGGGTGAGCCGTACAACGTAGTTCTCTCGGACATGTTCGAGCTACAAGCGGTCGTCGCCGAGCGCGTCGCGGCCGCCCTCGCGGTTGCCTTGGGCCAGCGGGAGCGCGTTTCCCTGGCTGCTCAGCCGACGAGCAGCCTCGCCGCCTACGACCATTACGTCCGAGGGCGGTTCTTCCTTAACCAGCGCACGGCGGAATCGATTGGCAGCGCCATCGAGTCGTTCGAGCAGGCAATTCGCGCAGACTCGACCTACGCGCGGGCGTACGGCGGACTCGCGGAGGCGTACCTGGTCTTACCGAGTTATAGCGCCACTCCGGTCAAGGTAGCGCACGGCCGTGCCGCGGCGGCCGCCAACAAAGCGCTAGAGATCGACCCGACGC
>JBHELH010000131.1:0-4386 GCA_046263215.1 Gemmatimonadaceae bacterium
AGACTACGCCGCGCTCGCCACGCCGTGGGCAGGCCGATCACGCCGACCCCCACATTCCGGCGCCCGCCGTCGCGTGCCGAGCGTGGCGCTGTGCCCGGCGCTCCGACTCGCGCAGCCACGCCGCGAAGAGCACGAGCGCGGCGAGCAGATAGCTCCCGCCACCCGGAACCCACATGATGATGCCACCGAGTTGCTGATCCTCGAGCGGCGAGAGTCCCCATGGGCCGGTGGTGGCGGCGTAGTGCGGGTACCACAGCCCGGGAGCGAATGCCAGCAGCGCCCCGAGCGCTCCAGTCAGGAGTGTGGCCGCGAACAGGTAGATGACGGACTCGCCTTCCCTTCCCCGTCCGGCGTGGAGGAGCGCCCACCAGAACAGGAGGCCGGTCGCGAGGAAGCTCACGTGCTGGAGCGCGTGGATGGCCGCGCTAACGTACGTCGCCTCGTATAGGGCGGGCAGGTGCCAGATGCCGAGGGTAGCGGCGTGGATTCCCCACGCGACGGCGGGCATCGTGACCGCGCTCCACAGCCGGCGCACCAAGGGGCGGATCGCCCACGCGCCGACGCGCCTCCGCCAGGGGCGCGGCAAGGCCCACAGGCATGCCACGTGAGGCCGCCCGAGCACGAGCAGCGGTGCCGCGACGACCATCAACAGCTCGTGCTGGGCCATGTGCGCGGAAAAGAGCACACCGCCTAGTGCATGGAGCGGTGACACCACAGCGATCGCGAGGCCCAGCCAGCCCGACGCGAAGCACAGCGCGTCGCGGCGCCGAACACCGCGACCGCGCGCCGAGCGCGCCCGCAGCCGACGGACGCCGGTCGAGTAGAACACCGCGAGCAGCACCAGCGGCCCCGTGACGGCGGGGCTCCACTCCCAGGCAGACCACAAGTCATGCGGCGCCAAGGGACGGCCGTCGTGCGCGCGTGCCATCGGTGCAGCGAGGGCGATCGCGATCAGCGCACCTCCGGCCCGTGCCGCGGCCTTCGCGTAGAGCCGGCTCACGACCCGTCGCAGGTGTTGAGGAACGCGTCGGCCAGCCACATCGCGACGATGACGAGGCCGAAGAAAGCGCTCGTCGCGACGCCGAGCGCGCCGAGGAACCGCGCGCGGGCGAGGACGCCACTCGCGGCATCCGGCTCCCCCGCCCCACCGGCCCGCCACTCGCGGCGAGCGAGGATCGCGGCGGCGCCCACGACGGCGAGGAACACGACGGGCGGGATGTGAACCGCGAAGCGCACGCCGTTGTAGCACGCCCACGGTACGAGCGCGTACTGGGCCTGCAGGTTCCCGAGCATCGCCAGCGGGCCGGCGAGCAGGCCGAACCACTGGGTAACGGTGCTACGCCTGCTCGAGAGCTCGCGCTCGACCGGCCCCGTGGCCGACGAATGGGTCACGCGCGGCTCCTCGCTCATCGGTTCACGGGGTCATTCCGCTAGAGCAGATGCGGTCCGAGGAAGACCAGCGCATAGAGCGGTATCCACGACAGCACCATGAAGTACCAGTAGTTCGAGTTGTCTGCGGTGTTGACGAAGTGCTTCTCCTCCCACGGCCCGACGACCGACAGCACGGTGAGGCCGATCGTGTCGCCGATGTCGAAGAGGTGAAGCAACACGTGAAAGCCGACGGTGAGCCACGCGATCGACCCGTAGGCATGCGCATCCCACCGCGTGTTGAGCGCGACGAACTCCGTGAATCGCAGGAGGAAGGCGAGGGAGCCGATCGCCGTGCTCGCGACGAGTCCCCGCCGCACCGCCCGTAAGTCGAGCCGGTACGCCTGGCGCTTCGTCCACCACGCCGGGTAGAGGCTCGCGAACAGGACGAGAAGGCTCAGCGTTGGTAGCAAGAGGCTAGGTGCCGGCGTCCGCTCCGGCGGCCACGTGACGAAGTTCTTCCGCAGGTAGAGATAGGTCGCCGCGCAGAGCGCGAGCGTGAATCCCTCGATCACCGCGAAGAACGTCGTCCCCCACCACATCACGTCGCGGTGGCCGAAGACGACGGTCGGCAGCTTGGAGACGTCGAGCGCGTCGCGAGGCTGTCTCACACAGCCTCCTTGAGCTCGATCTGCTCGACGTCCGGCGTGCCGCGCGGCCACACCCACCCCGCGAACGCCGCGAAGCCGAGCACGGTCCCGATCGGCAGGCCCCAGGGTGTGAAGATGAGCACGATGAGGGTGACGCCGACCGCGAGCGCGAGCAGGAGCGGCCAGATCGACGGTCCCGGCATCTTGTGTCGCGAATCCGGCAAGGCATCGAGCGCGGTCGTGAGGAGGACCTCAGGCCGGTCGGCGCGGAGCCCGGCGACGACCGGCAGCTCGTAGCCCGTGGTCCATAGCGGCTCGCGCGACTCGACGACGGGGATGTGGGCGAAGCTGTAGCTCGGCGGTGGCGACCTGGTCGCCCACTCGAGCGTGTCCGCCGCCCACGGGTCATCCCCCGCAGCCGGTCCCGCACGCCAGCTCCACAACGCGTTGGCGAGGAAGATCGCCACGCTCAGGGCAATCGTCGCGGCGCCGACCGTGGCGACGAAGTTCAGGTCACCCCAGCCCGTCTCCTCCAAGTAGGTGTAGACGCGACGCGGCATTCCCTCGAGGCCGAGCTGATGCATCGGAAAGAAGGCGACGTTGACTCCGACCAACATCAGCCAGAAGTGCCACTTCCCCGCCGTGTCGCTGAGCATCCGCCCCGTGACTTTGGGGAACCAGTAGTAGAAGGCGGCGAAGAGCGGGAAGACGACGCCGCCGAGGATCACGTAGTGGAAGTGCGCGACGATGAAGTACGTGTCGTGCACCTGGAGGTCGAACGGGATCGACGCGACCATGACGCCCGTGACGCCGCCGATAACGAACGTCACGATCGCGCCGAAGACGAAGAGGAGCGGCGTCTTGAAGATCAGCCGACCGCTCCAGATCGTCGCGATCCAGCACATCACTTGGACGCCGTTGGGGATTGTGATCATCATGCTCGCCGCCGTGAAGAAGCTCTGGCCGAGCTGCGGCAGGGGCGTGGCGAACATGTGGTGAACCCAGAGCCCGAAGCCGATGAAGCCTGTGGCAATGAGGGCCAGGACGATCGGCGCGTACCCGAACACGGGCCGTCGAGTGAATGCCGGCAGGAGCGCGGACACCGCGCCTGTCGCCGGCAGGAACATGATGTAGACCTCGGGGTGCCCGAAGAACCAGAAGAGGTGCTGCCAGAGCAGCGCGTCGCCTCCCTCAGCCGGGTTGTAGAGATGCGTGCCGATCAGCCGGTCCGAGGCGAGGAAGATGCTCGCCGTGGCCACGGCGGGCATCGCGAACAGGATCATGAACGAAGTCACGACCATCGCCCACACGAACGGCGGGATGCGGTTCAGCGACATGCCCGGCGCGCGCTGCTTGAAGACGGTGACGATGATCTCGACGGCCGCGACCAGAGCCGCGATCTCCGAGAACGTGATCACCTGTGCCCAGACGTCGGCCCGCTTGCCCGGCGAGTACTGCGGGCCGGTGAGCGGCACGTACGCGAACCACCCCGCGTCCGGGCCGGTGTTCGTCAGGAACCCGGCGTAGAGCAGCAGGGCGCCGATCAGGTACACCCAGTAGCCGAACGCGTTCAGCCGCGGGAAAGCGATGTTGCGCGTGCCAATCATGAGCGGCACGAAGTAGAGTCCCATCGCTACCCAGACGGGGACGGCGAAGAGGAACATCATCGTCGTCCCGTGGACGGTGAAGAACTGGTTGTAGGCGTCCGGCCCGAGGACGTTGTTCTCGGGCCGCGAGAGCTGCATCCGCATCACCGCGGCCTCGACCCCCGCGGCGAGGAAGAACGCGAAGGCGGTGATGATGTAGCGCTTGGCGATCGACTTGTGGTTGACGGTGGTCAGCCAGCCCCAGAAGCCTTTGCGCGTGCCCCACGCGCGTTCGAGGAGGTTCCGCAGCACCTCCTCGCGGTGCCGCGCCTCATCGGCCGCGACGTCGCGCTCGTCCACGTCCGCAACAGGATCGGCGGGGACGGTCGTGGCCGCGGTCGGCGTCACTTCAAGCCCTCCAGGTAGGCGAGCAGCGCGCGCAGGTCCGCCGGCGCCAGGTTGTTCGTCGGCATGTAAGTCCCCGGCTTGATCCGCTGCGGGTCGACGACCCAGCCGCCGAGGTTGCCGGGCGTGTTGAGCAGCGTACCGGCGGCAATCGTGCGTCGGCTCGCGACGTGCGTCAGGTCGGGCCCGACCCGCCCGCCCGCCGGCGTGCCGCCGATCGCGTGACACATGGCGCACCCGCCGGTCATGAATACCAGTTGCCCGCGCTCCTGGAGCGTGTCCGAGGGCGGCGCGCCCGGATTGCGCTGCGCGCCGAGCCACTGCGCGAACTGATTCGGCGGTTCGGCGACGATGAAGAACGCCATCTTCGCGTGCTG
>JBHELH010000132.1:0-9585 GCA_046263215.1 Gemmatimonadaceae bacterium
GACCGGCTGTCGCTCTTCGCCACGTACTTCGGCGACCCGTCGCTGGTGAACGAGCAACTGGACCGGTACCGAGCGGTGACGGCTGGGGACGTGTCTGCGTTCGCAAGCGAGTATCTGGGGCGCGATAACAGGGCGAGTCTCCTGTACGTGCCGAGAGAGACGGTGCGAGGCCCGAGGTCCCAGGTGCCCGGGGAGACACAAGAGCCGGTGGAGGTCCGCGCGTGAGCTCCGAGACGTTGGGAGCCATCATCGCGGAGCGCGCACCGCACACTGTAGACCGTCCCCCCCGCCCGGCGCCCCGCCCCCCCCGCCCGTATCACTTCCCGCCGTTCGAGAAGCGGTCGCTTCCCAACGGCATGCGCCTCGTCGTCGCGTCGGTGTCGAAGTTACCCCTCGTCACCGTACTCATGGTGATCGAAGCCGGCGCGACGGCGGACCCGCCGGGGCGCGATGGTCTGGCGCAGCTCACCGCACGGCTCCTCCCCGAGGGGACGGAGCGAAGCACGGGCGTCGAGTTCGCCGAGCGGCTCGAGCGATTGGGCGCGTCGGTCGAGGCGCACGCGGACTGGGACGTCGCCGTGGCTCGCGTGACAGTGCTCACCGAGCATCTCGACGAGGCGATAGAGTTGTTCGGCGAGATGCTGCGGCGCCCGGCCTTCCCGGCGCGGGAGGTGGAGCGGCTCAAGGCGGAGCGCCTCGCCGAGCTGCTGCAGATCCGTGCCGAACCGGGTGCGCTGGCCGACGAGATGTTCTCGCGGTTCGCGTACGAGCCGGCATCGCGCTACTCGCGGCCTGCCGGCGGCGCGGTGCGCGATGTCGAGGCAGCAACGCGCAACGATGTCGTGCACTTCTACGAGGCACGCTACCGACCGGCGGGGATGACGCTCATTGCGGCGGGTGACGTCACGCCGGACCGGGCCGAGCGCCTCGCGCGCGAGACGTTCGGCGACTGGGCGGGCGCGCCGGCGGGCGTCGACGTGACGAGCGACGCGCCAGCCCGACATGGGCGCGCCGTGCACGTCGTCGCCAAGGCGGACGCGCCGCAGTCGGAGCTCCGCGTCGGTCACCCGGGAGTACCGCGCAACACGCCCGACTACTTCCCTACCGTCGTCATGAACGCGGTGCTCGGCGGGCTCTTCTCGTCGCGCATCAACCTCAACCTGCGCGAAGCGCACGGCTACACCTACGGCGCCTTCTCGGCGTTCGACTGGCGTCGCCGCGCGGGGCCGTTCGTCGTCGACACGGCCGTGAAGACCGCCGTCACGGATGCTGCGGCGCGCGAGATCCTGAACGAGATCGAGCGGATGCGCGCTGACGAGATACGGCCGGAGGAGCTGTCGCTCGCGACGAGCTACCTCGACGGCGTCTTCCCCATCCGCTACGAGACGACCGATGCCATCGCGGCCGCGCTCGCGAACCTGATCATCTACGGCCTGCCGGACGACTACTTCGACCGCTACCGGGAGCACGTGCGCGCGGTGACCGCCGCCGCCGTCCTCGGTGCAGCGCAGGCGCACCTGCATCCGGATCGAATCCAGATCGTCGCGGTCGGTGACCCGGGCGTGATTCGTGGGCCGATGGAAGCGCTGGGGGCGGGCCCGGTGAGTGTGTACGATGCGGATGGGGAGGCGATTGGGGGTAGGTGAGGGAGGGCGGAAGGGCGACGGCGTTGTTGGTCAAGAGCGCGCACGCGGATGGGGCGGATCGGCGAAGGGCCAAAACGCGCGGATAGCTCCTCGGACGGTCAGGGCTCCGCGCGCCGGCTCGAAAAAGACCTTGGCTACACCCTCGGGACGCTCCAGCCTGCCGGTGCTGTCATCCGCGGCCATCGCCCTTCATCGATCCGCCGACTCCGCGTGCCCAACGATCAACTAGAAACGCCTCCAAACCGCCGAAACGCCTTTCCCGATTAGCTCGTCCCTGGGGCATGCTGATGGAGCGGAAGATTCTCACCGCGTGTACGGCACTGCTCGCCGCGGGTGGCACCGCGCAGGCGCAGCAGTCTGCGCCGATCAACCTGCAGGTCGACGTACAACCGGCGGCGTCATTTCTCGCCGGGAACGTGACGCGCGTGTCGTACGTCGTCGCGAATACGCCGCGGAGCACCGATCGGCTCTTCGAGTTCGCCGTGCGGTCGCCGGTACCTGTGTGGCGGATCGAGGTACCCACGCCGTCGACGCACTACCTCGGCGCGACGCAGGAAGGAGGCGCCGATGTCGCGGCCTGGGGCTGGCTCGACGGCATGCCAAGGCCCGGAGAGTCCAGCCCGGTCCTCGCGTACGAGGCGATCGGTTTGCCGGGCATCGTGCCGTACCGCGCGCTTCGCTACTTCGGCGTGCGGGCGGCGCGGTCCGGAGAGTTCGACGAGCCCGATGAGCTACGCTTCGACAAAGCGGGCGCGGAGTATACGGTTGGGCAGACGGTGGGCGTCGTATCGCTCCCGCTCGACTTGCGGCCGGTGGCTCTCGCGAACCGCCTGCGTCGACTGGTGGATCAGGCGTGTAGCCTCGGATGGGTGCATGGCGCCGCCGTCTGCGCGACGCTGCGCGCCAATGCCAGGCCGTCCGCGCGTGCCCTGCGGGCATTTCACCGCGCGCTCGTGGCGGAGCGGGGGAAGGCCGTCGGCGAAGCGGCGTTCGCCCTCCTGGCGCCGAACGTCGAGTTCGTGCTGAGTAAGATGTAAGTCGCCGCCTGCGGCGGCGACGCTATCAGCTATCAGCTATCAGCTATCAGCTATCAGCACTCGGGACTGCCCCGCCTCGCGCGCAGCGCGGGCGGGGCTTTGACTGCATGGGGTGTAAGGTCCCCGGCGCGGACCAATAGCTTTCCCTCATGCCCACATCCGCCAAGCTCTCCACTCGCCGCATCTACACCGGCCGCATTCTCAATCTCGACATCGATGCGGTCCGCTTCCCCAACGGCTCGACCGGCGAGCTGGAGATAATCCGGCACCCGGGAGCAGCGGCGGTGCTGCCGTTCTTGAGTGATCCGAAGGGTGATGACCCCCAGATCATGCTGCTCAGACAGTATCGGTACGCCGCCGAAGAGTTCCTGTATGAGATTCCGGCGGGCCGGCTGGATCCGGGCGAGGAGCCACTCGCCTGTGCGCGGCGGGAACTGAGGGAGGAGACGGGGTGCGAGGCGCAGCGGATCGAGCACCTCTACACGTTTTACACGACTCCCGGTTTCATCGACGAGCGCATACATGCCTTCATGGCCGTCGAGCTGACGCGGGGGCAGAGCCAGACCGAGACCGATGAGTTCATCACAGTCGAGACGATGACGCTTTCCCACGCCTTGGGGTTGATAGAGAAGGGGGAGATCAAGGACGGGAAAACAGCGCTGACAATCCTGTATGCGGCGGGCTTTCGAGGGGGGAGATAGTGATGAAGGACTGAGGAGTTGAGAGCCACAGAAGCCAGACGGGCCCGCGCGAATCGCGCGGGCCCGATTCCTTAACCAATCCACCTCGTACGCTGTCCAATCAAGCCGACTCGACCGGGAACGACTGCGGCCGATAACCCTTTACTCAGTAAAGGGACAACCCTTGTCTAGCGAGCATTTGTCTAATGGTAGAGGCGATACGCGCTCGGCTCGGATCATTCAGAGCGGCTGAGCGCGTGTCGATTTCTGGACAGTATCGAGTTCCGTGTCCCGATGAGACGTCACTCGAAGAGGACGATCCGGCATTCGAGCTCAACGGATGGGCGATGAACAACTGATTCTAAGTCGTTATATCTCAGCTCGTTAACGATCGATCCGGCGTCGCGTCCAACGGGCATAGCATCTGCCCTTGGATAGGCCGGGAACGGCAGAACCATGGAACCATGGAGGGCTGACTCACAAGCTGTGTTGTCAGAACACGTACCCTTTTGAGTAGTGTGTGGGGGCACAGAGCGATGGCTGAAGCAGCTATCAAGCGGGCGCCGACGGTAGGCGTTGCCGGCGCGGCAATACGGGAACAGCTCCGCACGCAGGATGATTCGGCTGTCGTTTCGGCCTTCCTCTCCGGCGAAGAGCGGGCATTTCAGGAATTGGTCGAGCGTTACCAGACTCGACTGTTGAACTTCATCTTCCGGACGATCGGAGACCGGGAGCGGGCCGAAGACCTCGTGCAGGAGGTCTTCATCAGGGTGTATCGCCACATCCACCGCTTCGACCGGTCCAAGAAGTTCTCCACCTGGGTCTACACGATCGCGTCGAACCTGGCCAAGAACGAGCTGCGCAACCGATCCCGGAACCCGTTGGTGCTCTTCCAGACGATGAAGGGGACCCGCGAGGAGGACGACCGGCCACTGCAGTTCGAGGATACGACCGCGCGTCCCGACGACCTCTACCGCAAGCGCCATCTGCGAGAGCTGGTCGAGGAGACGGTGGCCCAGTTGCCCGAGCATCACCGGCAGGTTTTCGTGCTTCGCGAGCTCGAGGGAAAGTCCTACGAGGAGATCGCCGAGATCACCGATTGCAACCTCGGCACGGTCAAGTCGCGGTTGAATCGGGCACGGAATGCGTTTGCGTCAATGATCGAGCCGTGGCTTGACTAAAGAGGGTAGAGGGCGGAGGGTAGAGAGAACCGGGAAGCGCCGTCGTTAACGCGACGGCGCTTTTCTTTTGTTAGTGAATACTCATCCGTGCGCCTCGTCACGCACGATAACGGGCGCTATCCTCGCTTAAGGTCCTCCACCCTCTACCCTCCGCCCTCCGCCCTCGTAAAATGGGAACCCGCTCCCCATGTACCGGGTACGGCAACGCGAACCTGCGTCACCCACTGAGGTCTTGATGGACTGTCGGGAGTTCGGGAAGAAGCACCTTGCCTTCGTCGACGATACGTTGTCGGCCGTCGACACCGCCGCGATGCGGCGTCACCTCCACGTCTGTTCGCGCTGCGCGCGGCACGATACGCGGATCCGCCGCGGGCTGCTGCTCGCCCGTAACCTGCCGATCGTTCAGCCCTCCGCCGACTTCATGGAGCGGCTCAACACGCGACTGCGCGAGATCGGCCCCGTCGATCGCTACGCTGTCGCTGCGCCGTCGTATCGTGTCTTTTCCGTCGGTGCCTTCTCGGCGATCGCGGCGAGTATCATGACCGTCGCGCTACTCGCCGGCGCGTTGCTGCGCGGCGACTCGGCTGATGAGGCCCTGCGCCTGCCACCGGTGGTGGCCAGCATTCCGGAGCCCGAGCCCACGCCGGCGGCGGTCGCGAATCCGGTGTATGTCGCGTCGTTCATGACCGGCATGCCCGTGTGGCCCGCCGTGATGCACGCCGGCGAAGCGTCCCTGCATATGGCGAACGTGGAGTTCAGGCAGGCGGTCGACACGAGAGAGTGACGATGGCGAACCGTTGATCGCCCAGCCGCGGTTCCAACCGCGGTTCCCAGGTCCAAGTTCCCAGTTCCCAGAGGCGTCCGTGTGTCACGCGAGGCGCCTTTTTCACGGTGGTGCTCGCGGGGGCGACACTTCGTTATTATGGCGCGAGGCACGCCCCACCGGCGTCGCCGCATGGCTGCATGCCAGGGAACTAGGAACTGGGAACTCGGACCTTCTCGCGTGTCCTCTCCCCAACGCGTTCTCCGCGACGCCGTCCGCGATAAGCGATTCGCGCCGGCGTACTACCTGTACGGAGAGGACGACTACCTGAAGGAGCAGGCCGTCCGACAGCTCGTAGAGGCGGCGGTTGATCCCGCGACGCGCGACTTCAACCTCGAGGTGCGGCGCGGAACCGAGATCGACGCGGAGACGCTGGGTTCCCTCCTCGGCACGCCTCCCATGATGGCGGAGCGGCGCGTGCTCGTCGTGCGCGACGTCGGTGCGCTGCGAAAGGACGCGCGCGCAATGCTCGACCGTTATCTCAAGTCCCCCGCGCCGGACGCCGTCGTCATCCTCGTCTCGCCGGCGGGCGCGAGGCCGGACAAGGGACTCACGAGCAAGACGACCGCGCTCGAGTTCGAGCCGCTGACCGGCGACCGCGTGCCGAAGTGGATCAAGCACCACGCGGAGGCGGAGCTCGGCGCGGCGTCGATCACGCCGGAGGCAATCGCGCTCCTTCAGAACGCCGTCGGCAGTGACCTATCGCAGCTGGCGATCGAGCTCGATAAGCTCGCGAGCTACACCGGCGGCGGCGCGATCGACGAGGCAGCAGTCGCAGCGATCGTTGGCGTGCGACGCGGCGAGACACTCGGCAACTTCCTCGACGCCGTCGGCGCGCGCGACGCGCGGTCGGCGCTCGAGCTACTTCCCGTCGTGATGGCGCAGCCGAAGACGTCGGCGGTTCTCGTCGTGATGGCGCTGACGTCTCAGACGCTTGCCGTAGCGTGGGCACGCGCGCGGCGCGAGCGCGGCGTCCCGCCCGGCCGCCTCGGGGCGGAGCTGTTCGGCCTCCTCAAAGAGGCGGGCTCAGTCTACACCGGGCGCCCCTGGGGCGAGGCGGTCGACGCGTGGACGCGCGCAGCCGCTCGCGCTAGCGAGGACGATCCGGACGGAAGCATACTCGACGCGGCGCTCGACGCCTTGCTCGCGGCCGATTTCGCGCTCAAGGAGACGCGACTTTCGTCGGACGAGCAGTTGCTCATGAACCTCGTCCTGACATTGTGCGGCGGGTCGCGCCGCGGTACGCGGGCGGCGTAGAGGCAGGACGCCGCGCGCGATCTCTCACGCCGCCCCGAGCCGTTCAGCGCCAGCCGACGTGCGCGACCGGTAATGGCGGTCGTAGCACTCGGGAGGGAGGCGCTGCTGTGTCAACCAAGAAGCGACTCGCGCTCGGGCTCAACGTCGTCGGTGCGATCAGCCTCTTCAGCGCAATCATCACGTCGGCCCGCGGCGACGCGCGCGGGGCGCTCACCGCGACCCGAGTGAGTACGGCAGAGCACGCCTAGTAACGCGACGTCCAGCGACGTCGTCACGTTCCCGCCCCTCTGTCCTTGGGGGATCCAAGTCCTGAATCGTCGGCCGCCCGTCCTCAGTCCGTCAGTGACGCCCGACTGACGACTGTTGGCGGACGACTACCACTTGGACTCCCAACCCGTCCTCGTGGCCCGCCCTCCCAATCTCCATGCTCATCAACTCGGTACTCATCAGCACTGTCCCGATCGTTCTCGCGCTCGCAACGCCCGCGCACGCGCAGACGCACGGCGACGACACAGCGCGATCACGAACGATCCGCCAATCGGGCGCGCCGTCCGGCGCTCCGTCGTCGGCGGTCAGCGACTCGCTCTTCCGCCGCGCCGAGCGGCTGGTGCGCGAAGGGCGCGGCGAGGCCGGTCGCGCACTCGTGGATACGCTGCTCGCCGCGACGCGGCGCGGGACGGCGCAGCACGCGCAGGCGCTGTATTGGCGCGCCTCGCTCGCCGGGGATGCCGCGGAGGCGGAGCGCGGGTACCGGCACGTTATCGTCGAGTACCCGGCGACGCGCTGGGCGGGGGACGCACTACTCAACCTCGCCCAGCTCGAAATGGCGCGCGGCGACCAGGAGCAGGCGCTCGTTCACCTGCACCGCTTCGAGCGCGAGTACCCGGCCCACGAGTCGCGGGCCCGTGCGAGCTTCTGGCTGGCGCGGCTCTACTTCGACAGGAAGCACGAGGCCCGCGGCTGCGCGTCGCTCGCGACGGCGCGCGTCGCGGCGTCGCCGGAGGACGTCGAGCTCCGGAACCAGATCGACTACTATGGGCAACGCTGCATCGGCGTTGACACCGCTGTCGCGACGGCACCGGCGCGACCGGTCGCCGCGACGCCGGCTCACACGGCGCCGGTCCCGACGACACCGGCGCCGGCGAGCCCGCCCGCGAACACCCCTGCGACCGCGCCGACGCCGCGCCCCGCGCCTTCGGCGCCGCGTGACACCCTACGCGACACGACGCGCGCCGTGCCGAGCGACACTCCCGCGCCGGACAGCGCCGCGCGGTCGGAGGCGAGCGCCGGCCGGTACACCGTTCAGGTGGCCGCCTACGACTCGCGCGAGGCGGCGGAGGAGCTGATCGATCGGCTCAACGCCCGCGGCTACACGGCGCGTCTCGCGACCACCGCGCGTCCCTTCCGCGTACGCATTGGCCGCTACGACACGCGCGCCGACGCGCTGGCGGCCTTGCAGCGGCTCAAGGCGAAAGGGATCGAGGGGTTCGTGACGGAGACGGAGAAGCCGTAAACGACTGCGGACTGCGGACGAGAACCCCCAGGGTGCCTCGAGCACGGGTTAGGGGCCCCCGGAGGGCGTGAGTCCGCGGGTCCGCAGTCCGCAGTCGGTCGCTGTCAAGCCTTGTCGCGGCGCCGAGCCGGCATCATCGTGCGGGCGTGAAGCAAGACACCCTCATGATGCAGCAGTGGCGCGAGATGAAGGCGCAGCAGCCGAACGCGCTCCTGTTGTACCGGTGCGGGGACTTCTACGAGATGTTCTACGAGGACGCCGAGATCGGCTCGCGTGTCCTCGGCCTCACCCTCACCGCGCGTCACAACGGCGGCGCGGCCGACGTGCCGCTCGCCGGGGTACCAGTGCGGGCGCTGAACGAGTACGTCCGCCGGCTCGTGCGTCACGGCTTCCGGGTCGCCATCTGCGACCAAGTGGAGGACGCCCGCCTCGCCAAGGGCATCGTCCGCCGCGCGGTGGTCGAGACGGTGACGCCGGGAGTTGCGTACTCGGACGAGCTGCTGGAAGGGGGCCGGAGTAACTACGTCGTCGCTGTGTACGGGCTTGGTGCGACCGAGGCGGTCTGGGGTCCGGCCCACCCGCCTTCGGCGGGTACTCGCGCGGTGCGCGGTGACGACCGGGTCGGTGTCGCGGCAGCTGACATCTCGACCGGAGAGTTCCGACTCTTCCTGACGCGCGAGGCGGAGCTTGAGGCGCTCCTGACGCGGCTGTCACCGCGCGAGTTGCTCATGCCCTCTGACGCGGACCGCGGACCGCGGACCGCGGAGCTTGCCATCGTCACGCAGCGCGAGTCCTGGGAATTCGACCCCGCTCTCGCGGCCGACGACCTCGCCCGCCAGTTCCGCGTCCACTCGCTCGAGGGGCTTGGCGTTGACGCCGCGGACGCACCGGCCGTCGGCGCGGCCGGCGCGTTGCTCCGCTACCTGCGCGAGCTGCAGCCGGCCGGCGTGCCGCACCTCGCACGGCCGGTCGTCGAGCGTCCGGGCGGCGTCATGCTCCTCGACGAGATGACGTGTCGAAACCTGGAGCTCATGGAGTCGCTGCGCGCCGCGAGCGGGAGCGACAAGGGTCAGGCGGCGGAGGCAACCCTCCTCGCGGTCCTCGACCGCACGACGACGCTCATGGGGGCGCGGCTCCTGCGCCGCTGGCTGCTCGCGCCGCTTACCGACCGCACGGCGATCGACGCGCGGCTCGACGCCGTCGCGACGCTCGTCACCGACCCGCTCGCGCGGGAGTCGCTCCGCAGCGCGCTCGAGGGTGTGCGCGACGTCGAGCGCCTCGCCGGCAAGGCCGCGGCCGGCCGCGCAACGCCGCGGGAGCTGGGCGCCCTGGGGGCGTCGCTGGAGAGATTGCCGAAGGTCGAGGAATGCCTGCGGCGATTGGCCAGGGCGGAGGGTGGAGGGTGGAGGGCAGAGACTGCGGAGTCCTCTCCACCCTCCACCCTCCAC
>JBHELH010000133.1:0-46405 GCA_046263215.1 Gemmatimonadaceae bacterium
GACGAGCACGATGAGGCTCGCCGAGATGAACGGGACCCAGATCATGTCGAGGACGGGTGCGGTCGAGCCCCCGCGGTGTTCCGCGGTGGCTCGATCGCACCCGTCCTCGACATGATCTGGGTCCCGTTCATCTCGGCGAGCCTCATCGTGCTCGTCGGCGCGATCGGCTCCTGGATGCGGCAGCCGTGGCTGTTCGCCGCCCTCGCGCCCACGATTCTCATGGTCGCGGCCAGCCCGGGCCACGAGACGACGAACTTCCGCGCGATCGTCGTCGGCCACCTCGCCGCGATCGCCTGCGGTTATCTCGCGCTCATTCTGCTCAACGCGACCGGCTCGGCGTCGATGCTCGCGACGCGCGTCGTGCCGTTGCCCCGCATCTGGGCGAGCGCCGCGGCGCTGGCGATGCTGGCGATCGTGCAGCCGCAGCTTCGCTCCTACCATCCGCCGGCGGCGGCGACCGCGCTCCTCGTGACGCTCGGGGCCTACCGCATGACCGGAAAGACGCCGCTCGCGCTCATGGGTGGTGTGGTGGTCGTGGCGATAGCGTCCGAGATGCTCGTCAGGTTCCGTTCGCGTCGCGGCTAGACCAACCGCTGTAAGCATCTAGCTCGAGCAAGACAAACCCCCGTTCGCGACTCAGGTCGCGGGCGGGGGTTCTCGCTTGCCGGCGCGCAAGTCTGGCAGGTGATCGAGGGTCGCCGGTAGATTCGTGTCGCTTCGACAGAGGCCGCACAGCGTGACCACTCGAGGAGGTTCCATGAGCATCGCTGAAATGACCATCGCCGAGAGACTGCTTCCCGAGTTCGACCTCGAGATGGCTACGACGCGCCGCGTCATCGAGCGCGTACCGACCGACAAGGGGCAGTGGAAGCCGCACCCGAAGTCGTTCTCGCTCGGCCATCTCGCGCAGCTCGTAGCGACGATGCCAGGCTGGCTGATACGCATGGTGCAAGACACGGAGATCGACCTCGCCAAGAGCCCAGGCTATAGCTACCAGCCGACGGAGCTGCTCGTCACCCAGTTCGACAGACTCGTGAGTGAGGCGCGGGCGGCGATCGCGTCGGCCAAGGACCCGGACTTCGAGGTACCGTGGTCGCTCAAGAACGCCGGTCACGTGCTGTTCACGCAGCCGCGCGGCGAGGCGGTGCGGTCGACGATCAACCACCTCGTCCATCACCGGGGCCAGCTGACCGTGTACCTCCGGCTCCTCGACGTGCCGGTGCCGTCGATCTACGGGCCGACGGCGGACGAGAAGTGGGGGTAGCCCTCACGCGCGCGACGCTGCTCCACGGCGTACGCGAGCTGGCGGCCCGCGACGTCCGCCTCGCGCGCATCCTGTGCCACCGCTACCTCGCCGACCGGGCAGCCTGACCGGGTCCCGAGCTCCTGCCGATCGATGTCCCGCTACGTCGCCTTTCTCCGCGCCATCAACGTCGGCGGCCGTGTCGTCAAAATGGACCAGCTCCGCGCGCTGTTCGAGGCGATGCGCCTCAGGAACGTCGAGACGTTCATCGCCAGCGGGAACGTCCTCTTCGACACACGCTCCGATAATGTCGACTCACTCGAGCGGCGCATCGAGAAGCGCCTCGAGGGCTTGCTCGGATACGAGGTGGTGACGTTCGTTCGGACGCCCGAAGAGATCGCGGCGGCTGCGGCGTACGCGCCGTTCGGGGATCCGGCCGCGCTCGGCCCGGTGCATGCGCTGTATGTCGGGTTTCTGAAGACCGCGCCGAGCGAGGAGGCAAAACAAAAGCTCCTGAGCTACCGCACGAAAACCGACGACCTCGACGTGCAGGGCCGCGAGGTCTACTGGCGCGCGGTGAAGAGCCTTCGAGAGTCTCTATTCAGCGGCGCGCTCCTGGAGAAGACGCTGGGGCCGGCGACGATGCGCAACGTGTCGACGGTACGGAAGTTGGCCGCGAAGCTCTCGGCGGAGTGAACGGTCCGCGGGACCGACTGTCTCCACCCTCGTCCTCGTCACCCTGATAGTGGCAATCCTGAGCGTCGCGCAAGTGTGGGGCTTCGCAGCCGGCACTGAGATGCTGGATTCCGCGACCGGCGAGATCCCGCTCGCGAAATCCCGTTCCTCTCGGAACGGACGCCGGTGGCGCGGGCGCCAGACGGAGACGGAGGCCCGCAAGTCCGCGGCGCTCCGCCGCGGTCTCGTCGCGCCGTTAGGTTACGCGGCACACCGCAGCACGAACTGCAACCCACTACCCCACCGCCCGACGTGATCGAGCTCGTCACACGCGTCAACGCTGCGCTGAACGCAATCGTCTGGGGTCCGCCCATGCTGATCCTGCTCATGGGCACCGGCCTGCTGCTCACACTGATCACCGGCGCGGTGCAGTTCCGGCACCTCGGGACGGCGCTCCGCGAGGTGCTCGGCAAGCTGCGACGGAAGCCGGAGGGCGGCGAGGGGAGCGTCACCCCGTTCCAGGCCGTCGCCACCGCGCTCGCGTCGACGGTCGGCGTCGGCAACATCGCGGGCGTCGCGACCGCGCTGACGCTCGGCGGGCCGGGGGCGCTTTTCTGGCTCTGGGTATCGGGGCTGCTCGGCATGGGGACGAAGTTCGCCGAGATCGTGATCGCGCTTCACTATCGGGAGCGGGACGCGGCGGGCATCATGCGCGGCGGCGCGATGTACACACTGCGGAAGCGCGGGCTGGGCTGGCTCGGCGGGATCTTCGCCCTGCTCACAGCGCTGGCGGCGTTCGGGATCGGCAACATGGTGCAGGCGAACTCCGTCGCGCAGAGCCTTAACACCACGTTCGGGGTCTCGCCGACCGTCGTCGGCATCGTGCTCGTCGTGATCGCCGGCGCGGTGATCCTGGGCGGGATCCGGCGCATCGCCGCGTTCGCCGAGGTCCTCGTGCCGTTCATGGCGGTCGTCTACATCGTCGGCGGCCTGGTCGTTGTCCTCACGCACCTCGGCGCGCTCCCCGGCGCATTGCGGCTCGTCTTCGAGGGCGCGTTCACCGGCACCGCGGCGACCGGCGGCTTCGCGGGCAGCACGATCATGCTGGCGATGCGCTACGGCGTCGCGCGCGGCCTGTTCTCGAACGAGGCCGGCCTCGGGAGCGCGCCGATGGTGCACGCGGCGGCGAATACGGACCACCCGGTGCGACAGGGCCTGTATGGGATCTTCGAGGTCTTCGTCGACACCATCCTCATTTGCACGACGACGGGACTCGTGATCCTCGTGACCGACACGTGGCACAGCGGTGCGACCGGAGCGGCTCTGTCGGTGCGCGCCTTCGAGGCCGGTCTGCCCGGCACGTGGGGGGACATCGTCGTCACAACGGGACTCGTGCTGTTCGCGTTCTCGACGCTCATCGGCTGGAGCTACTACGGCGAGACGGGCATCGTGTACCTGCTCGGCACGCGGGCGGCGATCCCATACCGGCTGCTGTGGCTCGTCTTCATCTACCTCGGCTCGATCGGATCGCTGCACCTGGTCTGGGACGTCGCCGACACGCTGAACGGCCTGATGGCCATGCCGAACCTCGTGTCGGTGCTCATCTCGATCCCGCTGCTCAGGCGTCTGCAGCGGGAGTTCTTCGAGGAGCGGGGCGGGACGAGAGGCTTGGGGACCGCGGCGCGCGGCGGACACCCACTGGGCGCCGGTGCGTTGCCCGGCGCGGGTGGGTCGGGTCGCGCTTGACGCTTCCGTTGACAGCGGAGCGCGACCGTACCTCCCTTCAGCGCGCGATCGACCGTGCGATCCCGGTCGTGGAGGCTCGGCTCGCGCGGTACCCCGACTCGCAGTTCGGAACGCTGCGCGCCGTCCTCCTCGCCGCGCGCGCGAGTGATGATCAAGAGCTGGCCGCGTCGGCGCTCGACGGGATACTCCGGTGGACGATCGACTGGGAGCCGGACCTCCGCGATGCCGAGCTCGCAGAAGCGCTCGACCTGGTGCAGCAGGCGGCGCGCGCGCAACGCCGCGAAAGGAGCCGGTAGCATCATGCCGACCGCTCGCGAGGACTACCTGATCCGCCTGATCCAACAGCTCGGCATCATGCTGCGGCGGCTCCGCGAGCGCCTCACCGGCGAGACCTCTGTCGCCGAGGCGACTGAGGTGGAGCGCGAGGCCGGTCAGGCGATCGCGACGCTGCTCGGACCCCAGGCACCACTACTGAACCAGCTGGACGCGACCTCCGCCGCACGGCTCCTTGGCGACGCGGGGCGAGTCTCGCTCTGGGTCGCCTTCCTGCGCGTGCAGGCCGACGCTCGGCGCGCGAGCGGAGGTGCCGAGGCGGCCGAGCGGTTGACGGCGCGGGCCGCGGCGCTGGAGCAGGCGGCACGAGCCGTGTGGCCGTGAGCGGCGGAAGAGCGAAGGCGTTTCGGGGAAAGGCGGGGAAGAGCGCGCACGCGGATGGCCGCGGATCACGAAGGGCGATGGCGCGGATGGCTCCTCGGCTCGACGACACTCCGCACCTCAACGAGCCCGGACGACGCTTTGGCGACACCCCAGGTCTTGTCACGGCCCGGAGAGAGGAGCCCGAACCTCCACCGAGCCATCCGCGCGTTCGCGCCCTTCGCCGATCCGCGCCATCCGCGTGCGCGCTGTTCACTAACAACGCCCTCGCCCTTCCGCCTTTCCGAACTAACGCACCCCCACCGCCCCCCTCACCGACTCGACGAGCTTCGCCGAGTCATACCCGACGCCGTCCTTGAAGACGGTGACGACGTTGCGGATCTCGGCCGGCGTCGCGACGGGGTTGCCGCGGATGACGACGAGGTCGGCACGCTTGCCGGCCGTGACGGTGCCGAAGCGGTCCAAGCCGCCGAGCACTTTCGCGCCGTTCGCGGTCATGATCTGGACGGCCTCGACCGGCGTGAACCCGGCCTCGATGAGGAGCTCGTAGTTCCGCTGGTCGCCGTAGCCGGGCAGCGCGCCGCCGTTGCCGGTCGGGTCGACGCCCGCGGCCAGCAGACCGCCGGCCCGCACGAACGCGACGTCGAACTGCTGCGCCTTCTTGAAGACCTCTGGCGAGAGGCCGAACGATCCCGGCTGCGCGAGCAGCGCGCGCGACTGGAGGTATTCGGAGCGCACCTCCGGCGACATCGCGTCCAGCACGCGCTGCTCGAGCGGTGGCCGGTTGGGGACGAAGAGCTCGAAGACCGCGAGCGTCGACGTCATGGCGACGTTCTTCGCGACCATGTCGCGGATCGTCGCACGCACCGGCTCGCTGTTGAGGTCGAGCGTTGCGAGCTTCGCCATGCTGCCGGTCGCGCACTGGTCGGGCTTCTTCTCCGGGTCGTAGTCGGTGTTGACGAAGAGCCCGTGCTCGAGGTTGTCGATCCCCAGCGCGACGGCCTCGCGGAAGCTGACCGAGCAGAGGTGGCCGGTCGCCTTCACACCGCGCTTGTGCGCCTCGTCGATCGCGGCGCGCATCGAGGCGCGGTCGATCGTCATGTAGAACTTGATCCAGCTCACGCCCTCCTCGGCCCAGTAGGCGACGAGGCGGCGGGCCTCCTCCGGCGTGAGCACCGATGCCATACCGCCGCCGCCCGGGCCCGTGATGTACGGCCCGGTGACGTACATGTGCGGCCCCGGCGCTTGCCCGGCGTCGATCGCCTTCTTGAGGTTGATCTCGGCGTACGGCGAATGACTGCCCGTGGTGCGGATCGTCGTGACGCCGCTCGCGAGGTAGAGCCGCGGCGCGCTCGTGCTGTTCTGGATGCTGCGCGCGCTCGTCGTGTAGAAGGTGTGGTCATGGAGACCGACGATGCCGGGAATCACCGTGTGGCCGGCGAGGTCCATGACCTGCGCGCCCTGCGGGGGGCGGACCGAGGACGACGGGCCGACGGCGGCAATCTTGTCGCCCTGGATGACGATCGTCTGCCCCTCCGCCGGCGGCGCACCCGTGCCGTCGACGACGCGCACGTTCGTCAGCGCGACAACGGGCGCATCGACGCTCACGAAGCGGCGCGTGTTCGGGGAAAGCGTGGGGCGGCCGGACTGCTGTTGCTGGGCGACAGCGGGGGCGGCGGCGACGAAGAGTGAGACGACAGCGAACGCTTGGCGCATGAAGGGCCTCAAGGAGTCACAGGCTGACCGGAGAGGTTCCCAGTTCCAAAGATCCAAGTTCCCAGTGAACGGCGTTCACCGGAACTTGGAACTAGGAACTGGGAACTCGTTCCATGGTGCTTCAACGGACCGTAAAGACCATGTGCATCCCCGCCTCCAGATGCTCGGAGATGTGACAGTGCAGCATCCAGCGGCCGGGGTTGCTCATCTCGACGAGGAGATCCGCGGTCCAGCCGACCGGCAGCATGAAGGTGTCCTTCCAGACCAGATTCTGGTTCGGGACGCCGTTCTGCGCCAGCACGAGGAAGCGTTGCCCGTGGATGTGGATCGGGTGCTGCATCGGGTGGAGCGTGTGGCGGTCGTTGGCGAGCCGCATGCGCACGACGTCCCCGCGCTTGAACGTCCAGTCGATGCGCATGTTCTCCTTCCCCGTCGCCGGGTCGCGCAGCACCCACTCGACGTCATTGCCGCTGCTCAGCCAGTCCATCATCGGCATCGTCCCGCTCCACTCGACCGGGTTCACGTAGCCCGTGTCGAGCCGCATCACCTGGACGAGACCGAAGGGGAGGTTCGGCGTGCGGAGAGTGAGGAGGAGCTCCTTGGCGGTCGGAGGTGGAAGGTGGGAGGTGGGACCCTGCCCGACGTTCTCTCCCACCTCCAACCTCTCACCTCCCACCTTTGTGACATACCGCGCGATCTCAGCGACGACGTCGGCATTCGTACGCAGCCGCTCGAACGACGCCGAGTAGTCCGGGGATGCTGCCTCCTCTGTCACCGTCACGACGCCCAGCGTGTCAACCTCGGGAAAAAAGAATCCGCGCCCGTGGTCGATCGCCTGCACGCGGTTGACGACTGCCGCGTCGCCGGCCCGCTCGAAGCGCGCATCGACGACCCAGCGCTCGGCGGGCGCGAGGACGACGCTCTCCACCCACTGCTCGCGCTCGACCTTCCCGACGTCGCCGGCGACGAGCTTCAGGCGCGCGCCGTCGATCGAGAGGTTGAACGGCCGCGTGTTGGCGGCGTTGGTGAGATAGAAGCGCACGACCTCCCCGCGCTTCACGGTCAGGCGGTACGACGGCTCGCCGTTAACGAGGAAGACGTTGCCGAAGCGGCCCATGAGCGCGTGGCTCGGCGCCTCTGTTCCGTACGGTATTGCGGCCCCATCCGCGGCGACGAGGAAGTCGTCGAGCATGAGGACCTCCTCGCGGTGCGCGGGCGCGAAGAAGTTTGGGTCGCTCGAGCGCACGAGCAGGTTGCCGTAGAGGCCGAGGTCCTGCTGGATGTCCTCGCGGTGGTGCGGGTGATACCAGTAGATGCCCGCGTCGGGAAAGCGCACGACGTAGCGGAAGGAGCCGCCGGGCGGCACGGCCTCCTGCGTCACATGCGGCACGCCGTCGAAGCGGTTGTCGAGCCGGATGCCGTGCCAATGGACCGCGGTCGGAAGATCGATGCGGTTGGTGAAGCGCACGACAATCGTCGCGGCGCGGTCGACGCGAATGAGCGGACCGGGCCACTGACCGTTGAAGCCGTAAGCGACGAACGAGCGGCCGGCGACCGAGCGACGGACCATCGACGCCTCGAGCGCGAGCGTGTCGCCGTCCTCGAGCGCGATCACCTGACGTGGCTTCACCGGCGGCAGCGTGGACGGGTCGACCCCCCGCCCAGCGCGGAACGGCGCCACGCGCGGGCGAAGATTCTCCAGGCCCGGGATCATCGCCGGGACCCACGGGTGCATCGGCGGCATCACCCAGCCATTCGCGCTCGAGTCGTCAGTGTGCGAGTGGCCCGCGGTCGGCTGCGGCGGCAGCGCGGTGAAGTCGTGCGGGCGCATGAGCGCGCTGGCCGGCGTACCGCGCAGGACCAGCCGACCGCGGCGCTCGGGCACGTCACCGGAGCGCTCGGCGGAGACGAGGATGAGGAACGTGTTGAGCGCGATACGTCCGGCGGGCGTTTCGTGGCTGCGGCCGTTCGTCACCTCGCCAAGTCGGCTGACCGGACCGAGCGTCGGTGTCGTGACCCAGGCGACGTAGGTGGTGTAGTCGCCCAGGGCGCGAGGGTCTGGGAGCCCGGCGAGCGTGATGCGGAGGTCCCAGGTGTGGCGGCCGTCGGCGGTGACGGCGGCGCCGAACGGTGACGGAACGCGGCGGAGCTCGACCGCGCCGGCCGCCTCGGGCAGGTCGGGCGTCGGGATGAGGTCGATGCAGTACAGGTCAGCGGCGGGCGCGCGGCGGTCGGCCGCGCGCGCACACACGTCGGCGGGCCGCGGCGCCTGCGCGGCGAGCGCTGGTGCGAGGGTGCTCGCCGCGAGGGCACCAATGACCGTGGGGAGGAGTCGACGTCTGAGGTCGCGCATACGGGCGGGTAGACGGATCTAGAGTATCGGCCGGACTCGGCGAGCGATACCCACGTCGAACGACGAGCGTCAACTCCTTGCTGGTGTTTCGCGCCTTCGCCGCATAACGTGGCCGTCTGATCATTGTTGGGCCGACGACCGACTCAGCCGAGATCCCGAGATGCGCCAAACCTTCCGCAAATTCTTCCTCGTCATCGTTGTCGCTACGGCCGCCGTGTACCCCAGTCCCGCCAAGGCTCAGCGCGAGAACGCTGGTCCGTTCGAAGTACAGGTCGGAATCCTCGTCCCCACGAGAGCGCTCGGCACGGCGGAGGGCTACCAGGTGCGATTGCAGGCCGCGCCGACCCTCGCTCTCGCGTGGCACCGGGCGACCGCATCCGAAGGGATGCATACCCGAGCGATCGTCGAGGCCACGCCGTACCTCTCGGGCAGGGCTACCCCCGCGGCCGGCTGCGTAGGCTATTGCCGACCCGCAGGGTTCATGGTCCTCGGAATCTCCTTCGGCGCAGACGCTGTCCTGGCGATGAGCCGCGAGGCCGCAGTTCCAGCTTACGTCACGCTCGGTGCGCGCGGACGGGCATACGTCCTCGCGACCGCTACTTGCCCCCTCGTGACCGGAGCGTTCTGTCCGGGCTCGGATCCGCTTACGGAGGCGACCGTCCGCCCGGCGCTTGCCTTGGCGGTGGGCGCGAAGCCGCGCGTCGGCGCGAGACGACTGTCGGTCGAAGTGGGTTATCTGCCGACGTGGGTTCGGAACGGGCAGGTGCAGCACGACTTCCGGGCCACGCTCGGCGCCCGATTCTGAGATCACGCTGCCTCTTCGGAGCTCACGCGTGGCCGAGTCTGACCCGATGAGCTGTCCCCGCTGCCGGCAGGCGCTCCAGTATATGGGCACCAAGAAGTTCCACGAAGGCACACGCTGGAGCGTGTTCGGCGAGCTGGGCGAGCTATTCGAGAATCGAGAGCACTTCGACGTCTACATGTGTCCGCGGTGCGGCCGCGTCGAGCTCTTCGTCGACGGCGTAGGGGAGGAGTTCCGCCAGGAATGATCGGCCGTCAGGTTGCCACGAGCGCGCCGGGTAAGTCTGATTGGCAACCTCGCAGGCGGACGACGACTCATTGTCTTTCCTCAGACGGCTCCTTGGCCGGGACGAACGCCCGGAGGCAGACGTCTTCCGCCGCCTGCGCGCTCAGGTGTTCTCGGTCGCACCTGACGCGCTCGGGCTCGTGCCTTCGCCCGAGCGTCCGCACGTCTGGGCCGCGCTCATGGAGTGGGGCGTCGACGACGACGTGGTGATGCTGGTCGCCATCGCAGACGGTACAGTCAGTCTCTACCTCTCCAGCGGTGGTGGCGTGATCGGAGCCGGTCAGCACGAGAGCGTGCGCCGGGTGGCCAATGCATTTCTCGACACCGCGGAGGCGCATCGTCGTTTGTTCGCGCCCGCGGCGGGGCTCCCCCTGCCCGGACGCGACCGCGCTCGGTTTCACCTGCGCACGTTCGAGCAAGAGCTCACCGCCGAAGCCGACGAGCAAGCCCTCGCCGCCGGCAGCCACCCCCTCGCTTCGCTGTTCCACGCGGCGCAGGACGTCATCGCCGCGATCCGCGGGCTGAGCCCGGGGGACCGCCCGGTCTACGCCCGCATCGCCCCGCAGGGAGGGCCGATGACCCTCGTCGTCGCGGAGCCTCCCGGCTACGAGGAGAGGGCTGTCGCTGTGGACCCGGATGCGGAGACGATCGAGCGCGCGGTCAAGGGCCTCGCGTGGAGCGATATCACGTTCGTCTTCCTGAAGGTGGACGACCGCAACTGGATCGAGGGATCAGGCAGTCTGAATCCAGTCGACGGGTTGAGCGCCAAATTCATGGATGACGGAGCGGAGTGGGTGTCATCCCGGCCACCCACGTCACTCGACGAGATCATATCGCTGTTACAGAGCTACCGCGCCGGCGACGGAAGGTGGCAGAAACTGATCGAGTGGGAGTAACCCTGCGATGCGCTGCTATTACCATCCCGAATCGGACGCGGTCGCGCTGTGCAAGAACTGCCTCCGCGGACTTTGTCGAGCCTGCGCGGTAGAGGTCCGAAAGGGTACGGCGTGCCGCGATCGGTGCGAGATCGACGTGGCCGTTCTCGACCAGCTGGTCACCCGCAGTCAGTCGTCGTTCGCGATTACCGGCGTGGCGTATCGGCGGAACGCGATCATCTATGCGCTCCTGGGCAGTGTATGCCTGGCCTTCGGCGCCTGGGCGTGGCGGACCGGCATCGGCTGGTTCCTCGTGCCCGCGGGGCTGGTGTTCCTCCTCGGGGCGCTCCAGCAGTCCGCCACCGCGAGGAAGTACGCTCGGGCACCCATGTGACGGACGAGTCGTCCGCCGGGGTCCATCATCATGCATCAGATGACTCGACGCGCCGGCGATGTCGCCTTCCTCGTGCTCTGGGGTGCGGCAGCCGTCCTCGCACTCGCCGTCGCCCGCCTCGGCGAGTGGGCATACTTGTGGGACTAGTGCGTACTCGTCCTTGACACAGGCGCGTCTCGCACAATACTTAAGCGCGTGCTTAACCAACCCGCGCCGCTCGACCTCGTCTTCCACGCACTCGGCGACCCTTCGCGGCGCGCCATGGTGGAGCGACTGAGCCGCGGGCCCGCGTCGGTCAGCGCGCTCGCCCAGCCGCTCGCCATGTCGCTCCCCGCGGTGATGCAGCACCTCCAGGTGCTCGAAGCCAGTGGGCTCGTGCGCTCCGAGAAGGTCGGGCGCGTACGCACCTGTCGCATCGAGCCTGCGGCGTTGCGGACGGTCGAGCAATGGGTCGTCGCGCGGCGGGCGAGTTGGGAGCGCCGGCTCGATCGGCTTGCCGACTACCTCGCGGGGCAGGACGACAAACCACACCAGCGGAGAAGATCATGACCAAACGATCCACCCATCACGCCACGTTCGTCATCGAGCGCACCTACGACGCGCCCCGGCACGGGTGTTCAACGCCTGGGCGGACCCCGCCGCTAAGGGCCGCTGGTTCGCCGGCCCCGACGACTGGCAGTCCGCTGGCAAGCACGAGCTGGACTTCCGGGTTGGCGGGCGGGAGCGCGTCGCCGGCGGCCCACCGGGCGGCCCGGTGCACACCTATGAGGCTCGCTATCACGACATCGTGCCAAACGAGCGCATCGTGTCCTCCTACGACATATACATGGACGAGATGCGAATATCGGTTTCGTTGGCGACGGTGGAGCTCAAGCCCGCCGGCGCCGGTACGCGGCTCGTGTATACCGAGCAGGGCGTCTTCCTCGACGGCTGCGACGTACCGGCCCAGCGCGAGCACGGCACGCGCGAGCTACTGGACGCACTCGACGCCGAGCTACGGTGCGAGCCAGCGCGGGCGTAGAGGGTGGGTGGAGGGTAGAGGGCAGAGGGTGGAGACAGCCGCGCTTTCTCTACCCTCTACCCTCCGCCCTCCACCCTGACTTCTCACCCTGTCGATCCGGCCAGCCCTCGTTCGACGTGTAGGTAGAGCCTAGGTTGAGGCGGCCGAGACCGGCCGGAAGCCGGCTCCGAACCTGACACGAGAGGAGACACGACGATGCGATTCATGGTGATCGTGAAGGCCAACAAGGACTCGGAAGCGGGCGTTCTCCCGAGCGAGCAGCTCCTCAGGGAGATGGGGAAGTTCAACGAGGAGCTCGTGAGAGCCGGCGTGATGCTGGCGGGCGAGGGTCTCCAACCCAGCTCGAAGGGCGTGCGTGTGAGGTTCTCCGGATCGAAGAAGCCGACCGTGATCGACGGACCCTTCGCCGAAACCAAGGAGTTGATCGCCGGCTTCTGGCTCTGGCAGTGTCGGTCGAAGGAAGAGGCGATCGAATGGGCCAAGCGCATCCCCAACCCCGAGGGGGAGGAGAGCGAGATCGAGATCCGTCAGGTCTTCGAGACCGAGGACTTTGCTGCGAGTGACCCCACGGGTGAGCTCCGCGAGCAGGAGCACCGGCTGCGCGCGCAGGTGGCCGAGAGGCAGTAGCGCTCATACGACCATGTCGATCTTCGAGGCCTCGCGCTCCCCCTGGACGGGTCGGATGCTGAGCGTCTTTCGCGTCGTCGCCGGCTTGATCTTCGTGACGTCCGGGACGATGAAGCTGTTCGGCTACCCGCCCAATCCCATGCCGGGCATGGAGCCCATCGCCCTGATGTCGCAGATGGGCGTCGGCGGCGTTCTCGAGGTGGTCGGAGGCCTCGCGATCGTGCTCGGCGTGCTCACGCGTCCGGTCGCGTTCGTGCTCGCCGGTGAGATGGCGGTTGCGTACTTCCAATTCCACGCGCCGCAGTCATTCTTCCCGACGAACAACGGTGGTATCCCTGCGATACTCTACTGCTTCCTGTACCTCCACCTGATGTTCGCCGGCGCCGGGCCGTGGAGTATCGACGCGATGATCGCCCGATCGCGACCCGAGCGCCGAACCTGAGACCAGCAGAAGGACACGACGACGATGCGATTCATGATCATCCGCAGGGCGGACAAGAACACCGAGGCCGGTGTCATGCCGAGCGAGGCGATTCTCGAGGCGATGGCGAAGTACAACGAGGAGATGGTGAAGGCCGGCGTGATGCGCTCGGGCGACGGACTCAAGCCGAGCTCAGAGGGTGCCCGCGTGAAGTTCTCGGGCGGCAAGCCGAGGGTGATCGACGGGCCGTTCGCCGAGACGAAAGAGCTGATCGCCGGCTTCTCGGTGATCGACGTGGAGTCGAAGGAGGAGGCGATCGAATGGGTGAAGCGCTGGCCGGCGTTCGATAGCGAAGCGAACGTCGAGATCGAGATCCGCCCATTCTACGAGCTGTCGGATTTCGGCACCAGCGAGGCGGTCGAGCACCACGCTCAGCTCAGGGAGCAACTGGCGAAAGGGACCTGAGAGCGTTTTTCTCATTGTTTGACCGTTCACCGTGACGGCGTCCGACACCCACAGCGCGATCGAGGCCGTCTGGAGGATCGAATCGGCGAAGGTCATCGCCGGGCTCGCGCGAATGGTCCGAGACGTTGGCCCCGCCGAGGACTTGGCCCAGGACGCGCTCGTCGCCGCGCTCGAGCAGTGGCCCGAGTCGGGCGTTCCGAACAACCCGGGCGCCTGGCTCATGGCCACGGCGAAGCGTCGCGCCGTTGACCTGCTGCGCCGGCGCACGATGGCGGAGCGCAAGCAGGAGCAGGTAGGCTACGAGATCGAAGCCCAGCTCCAGCGAGCGGTGCCGGATCTCGACGCCGCCATCGACGACCACGTCGGCGACGACCTCCTGCGTCTCGTTTTCACCACCTGTCACCCGGTCCTCTCGACGGAGGCGCGCGTCGCGCTCACGCTCCGCTTGCTCGGCGGACTGACGACCGAGGAGATCGCGCGCGCGTTCCTCGTCCCGGAGTCGACGGTCGCGCAGCGAATCGTCCGCGCCAAGCGGACGCTCGCCGAGGCGCACGTCCCGTTCGAGGTTCCCCGGGCGGGCGAGCTCGCGTCCCGTCTGTCGTCCGTGCTCGAGGTGATCAACCTCATCTTCAACGAGGGCTACTCAGCGACCGCCGGTGACGACTGGGTGCGCCCCGCGCTCTGCGAGGACGCCCTGCGTCTCGGCAGGATCCTCGCCGAGCTCGCGCCGGCAGAGCCGGAGGTGCACGGCCTCGTCGCGCTGATGGAGATCCAGGCGTCGCGCTTGCGTGCGCGCGTCGGCCCCTCGGGAGAGCCTGTCCTGCTACTCGACCAAGACCGCGCACGTTGGGACCAGCTCCTCATCCGTCGCGGCCTTGCCGCCCTCGAGCGCGCCGAGGAACTAGGCGGCGCCTTGGGTCCCTATGCCCTCCAGGCGGCGATCGCCGCGTGTCACGCGCGAGCGCATACCGCGGCGGAGACCGACTGGGAGCGGATCGCGGCGCTCTACGACGCGCTCGCCGAACTCGCGCCGTCGCCCGTCGTGGAGCTGAACCGCGCGGTCGCGGTGGGGATGGCGTTCGGTCCGGCGGCGGGTCTCGAGCTCGCCGACGCGCTGACCTCGGAGCCGTCGTTCAAGTCATATCACCTGTTGCCGGCGGTGCGCGGCGACCTCCTCGCGAAACTCGGCCGGGTCGACGAGGCCCGTGCGGAGCTCGAGCGGGCAGCGTCACTGACGCGCAACGCCCGCGAGCGCGAGCTACTCCTGGAGCGCGCCCGCGCGTGCGCGGGCGGCGCCGCGGCGGCCGAGCCGCGGTAAGAAGGCACAGGACTCCGCAGCCGAGCTTTCCTCGTCCCTCCCCTTCTCGACCTTCGAGTAGATCGAGCGCTCTTCATGTGGCCGTTCAAGCGTCGCCAGAGCGGCGAGGTCCAGGCCCCCCACCCGGTCCGCGAGTCCCTCTCGGCGGCGCTTCGTCGTCGGGGGCACGATCGAGGCTCTCGGCCCTCCGGGCATGCGGGATGACAGGGCGGCGGAGCGTGGCCTCCCGGGGGCGTAGCCAAGGTCTTCTCGCTGGCCGGCCAGAGGAGCTTCGACGCCCGAGGAGCTATCCGCGCAATTGGCCGTTCGCCGATCCGCGTCATCCGCGCCCAACGGTCAACGCCGTCGTAGTTCCGACGTCCGCGTGAAGACCTTCCGCGCGGGCCACGGGGTCTGCATCATCGGACGTCTTATGAGCGAGCGACGCCTGACGCGGTGAAACCCAGCTCCCACGAGAGGCCGAACACGTTGCACCAATCCGAGCTGCTCGGCGTTGTCGAGTTCCTGCGAGCCGCTGAGGCGTTGAAGACCGCGAGACGCAGCGGGTGGACATCGGCCGGCCAGCGGGAGAGCGTCGCCGAGCACACGTGGCGCCTGTGCCTGATGGCGCTCGTGCTCCACCCGAGCTTCCCGGAGGTCGATTTCGCGCGCCTCATCAAGATCTGCATCATCCACGACCTCGGCGAGGCGATCGGCGGCGACGTGCCCGCGCCGGAGCAGGCTCGGCGCCCGGCGAGCAAGTCGGCCGACGAGCGGCGCGACCTGATCGAGCTGCTCGCGCCGCTCCCCGCCGGCCTGCGTGAGACGATCACCGGCCTGTGGGACGAGTACGAGGCCGCGCGGACGCCCGAGGCAAAGCTCGCGAAGGCGCTCGACAAGCTCGAGACGATCCTCCAGCATACACAGGGCCGGAACCCCGCCGGCTTCGACTACCGGTTCAACCTCACCTACGGCCGTCAGTTCACCCGCGATCACCCGCTGCTGGAGGCCATGCGCGCGCTCCTGGACGAGGAGACCGAGCGGCGGGCGCGCGAAGCCGAGATACGGCCGCCGGCGTAACGTAATCTTGACCGACTCATGACCGGCCGCGTATGGACGCGGTGGAACTGACGTGGGCCGCTCGATATGACCACGCTCGGTCTCGACACGCCTGTGATGGGCAAGCACAGCATGTCGTCCATAGCAGGTGACTAGCGGACCCTCGGTCGTGCGTTCTTCTATCCTCGCTGCGGGCCTCGTCGTGCTCGGCGTCGCAATCGCCGTCGGGTGGAGCGTGTTCATTTTTCCCGGGCTCGCCATGGCGGAGGCTGGACCTGGTCCAGATTTCTGGATACGACTGGTTGCGGCGGCTCCGATCGCGGGTGCGAGCACGATGCTCATCGCCGGCGGCAAGTACGGCTTCAGATCGCTCGACGGCATCGCGAGGGCGACTGCCGGCCGAGTGGCGTTCACCGGCGCGGCGCTATTGGGCGTGATCGTCGCTCTGTGCGCGCTCGCGATCATCGTCGCCTGGGCGTAGAGCACTCTCCTTCCCGCCGCTCGGTAGTCAGCAGCTCCGCCGGATGCGCCGTGTGACTCGGCGTGCCGCGCGCTCGTATATCTGACGCTACCCCGCCGGCAGACGTTGCCAGCTTGGGTTCCCCACACCCGGAGAGCAGATGAATTGCCCGAAGTGCACGTCGCCCATGAAGGGGGTGTCTGTCGGCTCCGTCGAGGTTGACCGCTGCACGTCGTGCGCGGGCATGTGGTTCGACGCGTTCGAGGACGAGGCGGTGAAGCGCGCTCGCGGCGCGACGGCCGTCGACACCGGTAACGAGATCACGGGCAAGGTGAAGAATCAGCACGGCAAGATCTCGTGCCCCAAGTGTCGGACGCGGACGATCAGAATGGTCGACCGCGAGCAGCCGCACATCTGGTATGAGTCGTGTCCGGTCTGCTACGGCAAGTTCTTCGACGCCGGCGAGTTCAAGGACGTCGCCGAGAAGGGCCTCAAGGACCTGTTCCGGCGGTGGGGCGCGAAGGAACGGCCGCTGAGCTAGCGCCGAAGTGCTCCTCGCCGCCACGGAGCCGCCGCTCACACGCTTCGGGCTCGGCCTCGGCGCCCTCGCGATCGGCGCGTTGCTGATACGGGATGCGCTCCGGTCGCTGGGCGAGGCTGCGGAGCGGCGCCACGGGCCGACCGCGCCCGGACGCATCGTCAGCTCGCGCGTCCAAGGCCCCTCGGGACCGGACTTGGATACGTGGTACTTGCACGTCGTCTACGAGTACGCCGTCGACGGACGTCCGTACTCGGGCACGCGCATCGCGCCCACACAGCAGTCCTTTGGCAGCTGGTGGTCCGCGATGTGGCACGCCCGGAAATACGAGCCGGGAGCGGAAGTACGCGTGTACTTCGATCGTGCCGCGCCCGATCGGGCAATCCTCGACCCGCGGCTGACGCTCTGGACCCCGTGGATGTTCCTCCTCACCGGGGCGGGCGCGGTACTCTGGGGCACTCTGGAGCTGACGGGCCTCGCCGGATTCCGGCGAGAATGAGGGGCACCACCTCACAGCCGGTCGTCGCCGAGCGGCAGCTCGTGCGAAGCGGGTCGGACGTGCGAGGATGCTCCAGTGGTGGCTGCGGGACGATCCCATTCCGGACCCAGAGCCGGACGAGGAATAGATCGAACCGCGAACGTCTCAGCCGCGCCGCATGACGTCGCCCGCGTCACTCACCCCGGACGAGCTTCTCGCGCCTCTTTCGCCGGGGACGCGGCGGCTGGCGAATCGGATACGCGTCGTCGTTCGGCGAGCCGTGCCGACGCTCACCGAGCGCGCCCTGCCCGGCTGGCGCGCGATCGGTTTTCGGGATCCGCAGGCCGGTCACGTGTGCGCGCTCTTCCCGTTCGGCGCCGAGGTTCGCCTGTACATCGAGCACGGGGCGCGTCTCGACGATCCGGACGGCCTACTACAGGGCACGATGAAGCGCGGCCGATACGTGGCGTTCCGCACTGAGCGCGACGTGCGCGCACGCGCGCTCGCGCGCCTCGTCCGGCGGGCGGTGATGCTTCAGTCGCTGTAGGCCTTGCGAGGTACGCGGCTCGGTGGGAGCTTCGAGGCCCGATCATGTCACAGCTCCCCTTGATGGAGGCCGCTATGCCTGAGGCTCTGAAGCACCTGCGCTGCCGCGACGTGGGACTCGACTGCGACTTCGAGGCGCACGGCGCCTCTGAGGACGAAGTGATGCAGCAGGCTGCCGCACACGCAGCGCGCGACCACGGGATTCGCGAGATCACTCCAGACCTCGCCACGCGCGTTCGCGCCGCGATCCGCGCCGACTAGGTCGCTAGAGAGCGGGGCGCTCGGGCTTGCCCCTGGAGAAGTCAACAGCCTTGAAAACGGATCGGACGGATGAACGGATCGGACGGATGAGCGTTCTCCATGAGTTTGGAACGCTTCAATCCGCCGGATCCGAGAATCCGACCGATCCGTTCATCCTCTCTCGTAGTTGCTCCCCGAGGCAGCCGCCCGAAGCAGGATCTCAGCGCAGCACCGCGACCGGGTCCGCGCGCGTCGCGCGACGCACCGGGACGAGCAGCGCGACGGTGCCGCAGGCGACGAGCGTCGCCACGGCGACCCCGAGCGCGACGGGATCGAACGGCGGCACGCTATAGAGGAGGTCGCGCACGAGGCGCGTAACGACCACGATGCCGACCGCGCCGCCGGCCAGCCCGGCAGCCATCCAGACGCCGCCCTGCCGCAGCACCAGCGTCGCGATCGCGCGCCGGCTCGAGCCGAGTGCGACGCGGACGCCGAACTCCCGCTCGCGCGCCGCCGCCATGCTGGCGAACATCGCGTAGACGCCCACCGAGGCGAGGAGTAGCGCGAGAGCGCCGAAGGCGGTCATCAGCAGCACCGGGAGCCGGCGGCCGGCGAGCCGCTCGTCGAGCCACCCCCGCAACGTCCTCACGTCGTGGATCGGAACGCTGGGGTCGAGCGCCGACAGCTCGCGCCGGACGGGCTTCACCAGTGCCAGCGGATCACCCCGCGTCCGGAGCACGAAGATTGGGCCATTCCACGGATCCTGCCGACTCGGCGCGTACAGCATGGGCTCCGCCTCCGGCCGGGCGGGGTCGTTGCGCACGTCACCCACCACGCCGACCAGCTGGATCAACGGCGCATTCGGGTCGGGGCCCATCCGGATGCGCGAGCCGACGGCGCCGCCCTTGGGCCAGTAGCGCCGCGCCGCGCTCTCGCTGATCACGACCACCGGTGGCGCGTCGGCGTGGTCCTGGGCGCCGAAGGTTCGCCCGCTCCGGAGGGGGATTCCGAGCGCGCGGAAGTAGTCGTCCGAGACGGCGGTGTAAAGCACGAACGGCTGCGCGTCGCTCGGCGGCGGAGGCGCCCCCTCGACCACGAGCCCGTTCCGGTTCATGACCCGTGTGGGGAGCTCGCCCGTGCTCGCGACGGCTCGCACGCCGGGGAGGGCGCGCAGGCGCTCCTCGAACTGCTGCTGGAAGCGGACGCGCGACTCCGCCGTGCGGTAGGCGCCCGGTGGGAGCTGGACGGCGACGGTCAGCACGCCGTCGGCGTTCAAGCCGAGCGGCGTGGCGGTCAGCGCCCAGAGGCTACGGGCCAGCAGCCCGGCGCCGGCGAGGAGGCTCACGCACAGCGCGATCTGCCCGGCGACGAGCGCCCCGCGCAGGCGCCGCGACCGGCGGTTCTCGCTCGCGCTGCGCGTCTCCTCGCGCAGCGTCCCGTGCGCGTTCGCGCGGACGGCGGAGAGCGCCGGCGCCACGCCGAAGGCGAGGCCGGTGCACAGCGCCCCCACGAACGTGACGAGCACCGCTCCGCGATCCAGCGACAGATCGGCGTACGACGGGAGGGCTGGGAGTGCGAGGCCGCGGAGCACGGTCAGCCCGAGTGTCGCGAGGAGGAGCCCGGCCGCGCCGCCGACCAGGGCGAGGAGCGTGCTCTCGGTGAGGAGCTGCCTCACGAGGCGACCGCGCCCGGCGCCGAGCGCCACGCGCACGGCGAACTCCTTGCGGCGGGAGATGGTGCGCGACAACAGGGCGCCGGCGAGGTTCGCGCAGGTGATGAGGAGCACGAGGCCGGCGCTCGCCATCAGGACGAGGAGCGGCGTGCGCGCGTCGCCGGCCATCGCGTCGCGCACCGGCATCACCGCCACGCCGAGGCTGCCGTTGTCCTGCGGGTACTCGCGCGCCAGATCCGCGGCGATGGCGACGAGCTCGCGCCGCGCCGCGTCGACGGTGACGCCCGGCTTGAGTCGGCCCACGAGTCCGAGCCACTGCCGGCGACGCGCGCGGACGGGGTCGCGCAGCTCGGCGCGGAGGCCGAGGGGGAAATAGAAATCGGCGTCGCTCAGCGGCCCGACGAAGCCGCGCGGCAGCACGCCGACGACCGTGCGCGGGATGCCGTTGATGCGCACCACGCGGCCGACCGCGTCGGAATCGCCCGCGAACAGCCGCTGCCACGTGGCGTGCGTCAGCACGATGCTGCGCGCCGTGTCGCCGGCGTCGTCGTCTCTGAGCGTGCGGCCGAGGGCGGCAGGTACGCCGAGGGTCCGGAAGAGGCCCGGCTCCACCCACGCGACCTTCACGACGCGCGGTTCGTCGTCGCCGGCGTACACGGCGTCGCGAGTCAAGCCCGCGAACGCGGCGAGGCGCGCGAATGACCGCTGCCGCTCGGCGATGTCGGTGACGGTGCCGGCGCTCAGCGGCCCGCGCTCCTCCGAGCCGCTGAGCAGGCGCCCGTAGACGCGTAGGAGACGATCCGCGTCCGGGTAGGGGAGCGCGTCGAGCAGCACCGACTTCACGACGCCGAAGACGGCGGCGTTGGCGCCGATGCCGACTGCGAGCGTGAGGACGGCGAGGAGCGAGAACATCGGCGCGCGGAGCGCTGAGCGCACGCCGAAGCGCAGGTCCTGCCGAAAGTCGTCGAGCCAGTCCCGGCGCGCGGTGGCGCGGCGGTCCTGCTCGAGCAGCTGCGTGCATTCGCTGCGCACGCCGTGCAGGTCGCCGAAGCGCTCGAGCGCCGCCGCGCGTGCCTCGCCGGGGTCCATGCCGCGCGCGACGTAGTCGCGGACGCGTTGCTCGAGGTGGAACGCGAGCTCGTCGTCGACCTCGACCTCGGGCGCGGGCTGGAAGGGGAGGGCGCGCCGGGCGCGCGAGAAAAAGTGGCGCACGGCCGTTACCTCGCCCAGCTCGGCGCGCGTGTGCTCGTGATGGCCTGGTTGACGGCCGAGGCGAAGCGCTGCCAGCCGGATGTCTGCTCGCGGAACTGGCGCCGGCCTTCGGCCGTGAGGTGATAGTACTTCGCGCGGCGGTTGTTCTCCGACGTGCCGACCTCGCCGCGGATCCAGCCCTTGCGCACCATGCGGTAGAGCGCGGGGTAGAGTGAGCCCTCCTCGACGCGCAGGACGTCCCCAGTCGCGGACTCGATCCACGTGGCGATGCCGTAGCCGTGCATCGGACCCCAGGAGAGGGTCTTGAGTACGAGCAGCTCGAGCGTGCCCTGCAGCAGGCCGGAGTCTTTGGCGAACATGGAGCGAACTCCTCGTCGGTGCGTCGGGTGGTGCGGCGGCAGCGTTCCCTATGCGGGTCTAAGGGAGGATGTCATCGCTCCCTTAGATGCGCAAGGGGAGGGATGGCAGCCGGACCGCTGCTGGTTTTTCCCGGCTTCGCCCTTTAAGATCGCCGTCTGATCAGCGTCGGCGGGCACCGACCTCGCCGTTCGCCTACGGCTTTCGAGGTCAGCATGTCATCTTTCCCACCGCCCGCCCGATCCATTCGAGCGTTGTATCGCGCGAGCGCCACTTCCTTCATCTTCGTGGCCGTCACGGCCCACATCCTCGCGGCCCAGCAGGGCACAGCCGTTGTGCGGGGGGCCGTCACCGACACCGCCGGCAGGCCCCTGGCGGGCGCCGAGGTCACCGTCCGCGAGCTCCAGCGGTCCGCGAGGAGCGACGCGGCCGGCATTTACACGATCGGCGGGCTCGCCGGCGGCGTGTACACGGTCGTCGTCCGACGCCTCGGATATCGCTCGCGCTCGGCGATGGCGTCGCTGTCGCCGCCGGACACGCTGCACGCGTCCTTCCGACTCGAGCCGGAAGCGCGGACGCTCGACACGGTCAGCGTCTCGGCTCCGGCGACGCCGGTGGCGTTGCGGCTCAAGGCCTTCGAGGCGCGGCGCACGGACCCGACGAACTTCGGCCGCTTCATCACGGAACAGGAGATCGAGCGGCAGAGCCACTCGACGCTGAGCAACGTATTGCGCGGCAAGGTGGCTCGGCTGGCGTACGTTCGGCACTGCCACGGCGGATACGCCGTCGCGAGTCCCAGCGGGGCGGCCTCTCCGGCGTTGGACCCGAGACCGAAGCGACGCTTCGGCTGTGTGATGCCGAACGCCTGTTACATGCAGGTCTATCTCGACGGCGTGCGCCTCTACTCGGCGGATAATCCGGGCCCGCCGCCCAAGATCGATGACTTCAAGCTGACGCAGCTCGCCGGCATCGAGATCTACCGCGGCGGCGCCGAGACGCCGCCCGAGTTCAACAGCTCCGGAGCAGCGTGCGGCACGATCGTGATGTGGACCAAGGGGTGAGTGATGCCGCTTGTATGATTCGTATGATGAGCGCTTGGGCTCGCGCGCGTCTGGCGCTCCAGCTCAGCGTCATCACGGCGGCTGCTGCCAGCGCGCAGGCACCGGCGCCAGGATCGTCTCCGGCAGGCGATCTGGCTCTACAACCGGCGCTGCCCGTCTCTCGGTGAAGCTGCCGGCGCGCTAACGGCAGCGGTCGCGGGCTCACGACCTGCGACGGCGTGACGGACTGCTGACCGCAACCATGTCTACCACGCGCCTCTACCTCGTCCGCCACGGCGCCACGCAGCTCACGGCCGAGGATCGCTTCTCGGGCTCCGTAGGCGTGGAGCTGTCGGAGGAAGGCCGATGGCAGGCGGGCCGCCTCGGCGAGCGGCTCCGTCACGAGGAGCTCGCCGCGATCTACTGCAGTCCGTTTTCCCGGACGCTGGAGACGGCGCGCATCATCGCCGCCTCGTGCACGCTGGCGATCGAGACGCGCGACGGGTTGCGCGAGATCAGCCACGGCCGGTGGGAGGGGCTCACGCGTCGTGAGGTCGAGTCGCGGTACCCTCACGAGTACGCGGCATGGGAAGAGGACCCGTTCACCTTCGCGCCGGAAGGGGGCGAGTCCGGCGTTGCGGTGCTCGCCCGTGTTCTGCCGGTGATCCGCGAGATCGTGATGCGCCACGTCGGCCAGCGCGTGCTGGTCGTCTCGCACAAGGCTACCATCCGCCTCGCGCTCAGCAGCGTGCTGGGGTTCGACGCACGCGGCTATCGCGACCGACTCGATCAGGCGCCCGCGTGCCTGAACGTGCTCGACTTCCGTGACCCGGTTCGCGCGCGGCTGATGCTCTTCAACGACACGTCGCATTACGCGCAGCACCCGCGGACGCCGGTACGAAGTCTCTCCAGATGGTGGGACGCCTCGGGAGGAGCGCCGGAATGATCGCCGGCGACCCTGGCGGGCCGGGTGGTTCGGTTCGACCTGCCCCCTCCCTCGGGCGCTAGCCTACCATGGGCACGGTCGTCATTGGGCATGTACGTTCGCTTCGTCGTCGCCCGGCGACACCCCGACACCGGCGTCCAGACCGGCATCTTCGAGGTGGTCGACTTGCTGCCGCGCGTCGGGCACCCGCCGGACTGGGACGAGGCTCGGCTGGCGGAGCTCCGCGAGTGGTTTCTCCAGCACCTACCGTTTCCGACACGGCGGGCTAAGCTGAGCCGCGGCGGCGTCCCGGCATCGTTGTCATGCTCGACCACCGACGCCATTGTAGTGGGTCGATTCTCGCACTCACCGGTGCCGGTGCCGCCGGGCGGCGGCCGGAGGCTCCCGCCCGAAGACCCGCTGCTCGAAGGAGAGGTCCTGCGTCGTGGCCCAAACGAACAACAAGGATCACCTGCGCTCCTCGCGTCAGCGATACCGGGTCTTCGTTGAAGACTACAAGCACGGGCGACTCGACGACTCGATAGACGAAGGCGGGGACCAGAAGCGATCCAGCGACGGTGCGAAGGGCGGCGACGGTGCTGCGCCGACCGGGCTGCGCGGCCTCCGCAGCGGCAAGCGACGCCAGTACCTCCGTGAATACCTGCACTGGCTGCGGCCGCACCGCTACGCGGTCGGGGCGGTGTTCGTACTCGCGGTGCTCGCCGCGGGCCTGCAGATGCTCGAGCCGCTGTTCATGCGGTTCATCATCGACCGCGTGCTCCTGAACCCCGAGCTGACCGCGGCGTCGCGGCTGCCGCGCCTCCACACCGCGGGCGCCGTGTTCCTCGCCGTGATCATGATCGCCGGCTTGATCGGGGCCCTCAAGGACTACCGGCAGCGTCTCCTCAACGTGAGCGTCATGCTGTCGCTCCGCCGAGCGTTGTTCGAGCGGCTGCTCCACCTGCCGTTGCCGAAGCTCTGGGAGATGAAGACGGGTGGCATCCTCTCCCGTCTCACGGGCGACATCGACACCACGACCGGACTCCTGCAGTTGGCCGTGGTCTCCCCCGCGATCTCGATCATCCGGCTGATCATCGCCGTCGGCGTCCTCGTGTCCCTGAACTGGCGGTTGGCGCTCACGGCGTTGGCGATCATCCCCGGCGTGATGGTGCTGAGCTTCATCTTCGCGCGGCGCGTCAGGCCGATCTACCGGTCGGTTCGCAAGGATGCGGAACTGATCGACGGCCGGGTCGGGGAAACGTTCTCGGGGATTCGCGTCGTCAGGGCTTTTCGCGGGGAGCCGCGGGAGCTGCTCGACTACATGCGCGGGCGGCACACCGTGCTGCGCAAGGAGCTGTTCGCGCACCGCCGCGAGCTCGTCCTGTGGACGTCCTGGGGCCTGCTCCTGAGCGCCGTCAACGTCGTGATCGTGTGGTACGGCGGCTACCTGAACGTCGGCGGCCGCGCCTCGATCGGCGACATCATGGCCTTCCAGTGGTACACGTTCCTGCTGCTGAACCCCGTGTGGAACATCGTCAACTCCTTCTCGGAGCTTCAGCGCTCACTCGCGGCGATGGAGCGGGTCTTCGAGGTGCTGGCGCTGGAGGGCGACAAGCCCGACAGGCCGAACGCCCGCGACGCGCCACGCGTGGTCCACGAGATTCGCTTCGAGAACGTCGAGTTCGAGTATCGCGAGGGGCAGCCCGTGGTCCGCGACTTCAACGTCGCCGTGCCCGGCGGGTCGGTGGTCGCGCTGGTGGGCCGGAGCGGCGCCGGCAAGACGACGGTGACGGATCTCGTGGCACGCTTTCACGACCCGACGCGCGGGCGGATCCTGCTCAACGGCACCAACATCCGGGACTTTCGCCTGCGCACGTATCGCGACCTGCTGGCGATCGTCCAGCAGGACGTCTTCCTGTTCGACGGGTCGGTGCGCGACAACATTGCCTACGCCCACTACGACGCCACGGATGCCGAGGTCGAGGACGCCGCGCGGCGCGCCAACGCGCACGAGTTCATCGTCAGACTTCCCGAGCAGTACGACACGTTCATCGGCGAGCGTGGCGTCAAGCTCTCCGGCGGCCAGCAGCAACGGCTGGCGATTGCCAGGGCGCTCCTCGCCTCGCCGCAGATCCTGATCCTCGACGAGGCCACGAGCAACCTCGACACCGAGAGCGAGCAGCTCATTCAGGCGTCGATGGCGACACTCCTCGCCGGACGAACGACGTTCGTGATCGCCCATCGCCTCTCCACCGTCCGCCGGGCCGACCTCATCCTCCTTATGGAGGACGGGCGCGTCATCGAGCGCGGGACTCACGTGGAGCTCATGCGCGCTCGTGGGACGTACTACGACATGGTTCTTCGGCAGATGGAATCGACCGCGCAGAGCGGCGAAGGCGTCCTGGCTTAATGGCGGGAGATATCACGTGGAATTCATACTGATTTCGTTGGCGGTGGCGGTCGCGTACGCATTGGGGAGCGTTCGTATTCTCAATCAGTACGAGCGCGCGGTGGTCTTTTTCCTCGGTCGGTACACGGAGACCAAGGGCCCCGGGCTCGTCGTGCTGCCGCTCGGCTTCTACAGCATGAAGCGGGTGTCGCTCCGCATCGTGGCCATCGACGTTCCGGCGCAGGACGTCATCACGCGCGACAACATCTCCGTGAAGGTGAACGCCGTGCTCTACTTCCGGGTCTCCGATCCGGCGCTCGCCATCATGGAGATCCAGGACTACCTCTACGCGACCGGGCAGCTCGCGCAGACGACGCTGCTGTCCGTCCTCGGCCAAGTCGAGCTGGACGAGCTGCTCGCCGACCGCCGGAAGGTGAACGAGCTGCTCAAGCAGATCATCGACGAGCGGACGGATTTCTGGGGGATCGAGATCTCGGCCGTCGAGATCAAGGACGTGCAGCTGCCGGACGGAATGCGCCGTGCCATCGCGCGTCAGGCCGAAGCGGAGCGCGAGCGGCGGGCGAAGGTCATCAGCGCGCAAGGCGAGCTGCAAGCCTCCGAGACGTTGGCCGAAGCCGCGCGCGTCCTTCAGAGTCAGCCCGCGTCGATCCAGCTTCGCTACCTCCAGACGGTCACCGAGATCGCGGCCGAGAACAACTCGACGACCATCTTCCCGATCCCAATCGATCTACTGCGGTCCTTCGTCGAGCGCGCTGCCGACGTCGTTGCGCCGGCGACCGCGGCGGCGGCCCCCCGGGCGACGGCAATACCGCCGACCGAGGTGTCCGGCGTCATCGCACCGCCGAGCGTCGCCGACGTTCTGCCCGCCGTTCGCGCCCAGCCGGAGCCGCAGCCGGCACTGACGGAGTCCGCCTCCGGGACGCGGCGGGGCGCGGGGCGGAGATCGTCGTAGCACGAACAGGAGGGAGGGGGGCGGACTCCCTCCTCCCCCCTCCCTCCTCCCTTCGCACCTACCGCGCGCTCAGTCGCTCGTCATGATGAACAGCGGAGCGCCGTCGAACTCGTAGATCGGTCGCAAGCGCTCCGTGTTGTAGTACTTCCGGACGTCGACCACCTTCTTCTCCGACGTCACGCTCGTGATCGGGACGCTGTCGTAGACGCCGCGGTGGATGCTCACCAGGCGGCCATACTGGCGCTTGCGAATCAGGTCGAGGGCGAGGTTGCCGAACGCCATCGGCACGATCGAGTCGAGCGCGTCCGGATCGCCCGAGCGCACGAGGTAGCCGAGCCGCTGGTTCACGACGTCGATGCGGCGGCCGTTGTTGTGGCGGGGCGAGTACTCCTTCAACGCCGCGGCGATCTTGTCACCGATGCCGCCCAGCTTGCGGTGCCCGAACATGTCCGTCTCTTCGCTCTCGAAGCTCATTCCTTCGTGCGACTCGAGGCGCGCCCCCTCGGATACCAGGGCCACGGAGTACCGGCTCGGATTCCGGTTCCGGTCGTAGGTCAGTAGCTCGGTGAGCTGGTCGACATCGGCCGCGTACTCGGGAATGAGACAGCGATCCGCCGCCCCGGCCATCGTGGGCAGGAGGGCGGTAAAGCCCGCGTACCTGCCGAAGACCTCGATCACGAGGAAGCGCTCGTGCGATCCCGCCGACGTACGCAGCCGGTGCGTGAGCTCGATCGTGCGGGTGACGCAAGTGCTGAAGCCGATGCAGTAGTCCGTGCCGTAGACGTCGTTGTCCATCGTCTTCGGGATCGCGACGACGTGCACGCCTTCGTCGTGCAGGCGCTTGCCGTAGCTGAGCGTGTCGTCGCCGCCGATGGGAATGAGGACGTCGACGCCGATGTGCTCGAGGTTTCCGAGCACGTCCTTCGTGATGTCGTTGACCTTCGCGTCGTAGCCGCTCAAGTGCACCGGCACGCGCTCGCGGGGTATGTGGCTGGGGCGGGTGCGGGACGTGTGGAGGAACGTGCCGCCCGTCCGGCCGGCGCGGTTCACGATCGCCTCGGAGAGCTCCTGTACGTTCTCCGCGTTGTCGGAGTCTTTCTCGCGGCTGTAATCGACGAGCCCGGCCCAGCCGCGCCGAATACCGACGACTCGGTAGCCCTCCCGCAGCGCGCGGATCGTGATCGCCCTGATCGCGGGATTCAAGCCGGGCACGTCTCCGCCGCCCGTCAGAATGGCTATCGTGTGCTTGCCGCTCGGCATGAGTGAAAAAACGGGTCCGGCGCGTCGTTCGCCAGGGCGCAACGGTCTTCCCTCGTGACGGCGGTCCCTCTCAGACGGCAGGCTGGGTCGACGTGCTAGCTTTCACCGAGCGTCGCAGGCATGCCGACGCTCGGCCCTGGCAGGGTGGATCGGTTTCCGAGGAGGCTGCAGATCAGCCGGTTCCGCCGTATCGTGACGGTGACGCTCGCTCTCAGCGCGATCGGCGCACTAGTCGGCGCTGTGCTCGGCGGGCTGGTGTTGACGGGCGCGTTCATCGCCGTCGGTGGCTGGCGCGGACCGGGTGGCTTTGGCGGGCCCTTCGCCGCGGCGGCCGTCTTCGGTGGCGTGCTCGGCTTCGTGCTCGCGCCCGTTGCGGCGTGGACTCTCATGCGACACGTCCCGCTGTGGCGAGCGATCGCCGAGACCGCGCTGGGTACCGTTATCGGCGTCGTCGCCGGCTTTCTGATCGGACCGTGGTCCAGGGGCGTGCCCTGGCCGATCCTACTCGCGCTCGCAGGCTTCGCGGCGGCCGCCATCCGCCTGCGGCTGGCACATCGCGGCACGCAGCGCGCGGTGTCGGGGTCCGACGCGCCGTCCGACTAGCGCCGCGGCGCGCGCGCACACGCGGCCGCTCGGCCGTGACGGGCCGCCGGTCAGTCGCATCGGACTCGGGCTGGCCGCGCTCGGGCGACCAGGCTACCAGAATGTCGGCCACGGCAGCGATATCGGCTCGGACGCGTCGGTCGAAGCGCTGCGAAGGCGCTGTCATGCCGTGCTCGACGCGGCGTGGGGAGGAGGGGTGCGCTACGTCGATGCGGCGCGCTCGTACGGTCGCGCGGAGGAGTTCCTGGCGAGCTGGATCGCCGCGCGCGGCGTTACGCCCGGCCAGCTCACGGTCGGCTCGAAGTGGGGCTATCGCTACACCGCCGGCTGGAGCGCGCGCGCGGCCGTGCACGAAGTCAAGGACCACTCGCTCGCTGCCCTGCGCGAGCAGCTCACGGAAAGCCGCCGGCATCTCGGCGCGCACCTGCGCGTGTACCAGATCCACTCGGCGACGCCGGAGAGCGGCGTGCTCGACGACGAGGGCGTGCTCGACGAGTTGGCGCGCCTGCGCGACGGCGGCGTGCTCATTGGCCTCTCGGTTAGCGGGCCTCGGCAGGCGGACACGATCGCGCGCGCGCTGCGAGTCGAGCGCGGTGGGAGGCGACTGTTCGGTAGCGTGCAAGCGACGTGGAACCTGCTCGAGCCCTCGGCCGGCGCCGCGCTCGCGCAGGCGCACGATGCGGGCGTCGGCGTCATCGTGAAGGAGGCGCTCGCGAACGGGCACCTGGCGGGCCGCGCGGACGCGGACGTCGACGCGAGTCCGTATGCCGACGCGCAACGTGCGCTCCAGGAAGAGGCGCGGCGGCTGACCGTGGGCGCCGACGCGCTGGCGCTCGCCGCCGCGCTCGCGCAGCCGTGGGCGGACTGCGTGCTGTCAGGCGCCGTGCGCGTCGAGCACGTCGAGGCGAACCTGACCGCCCTTCGCCTCGCCGTGCCGGCGGAGGTTCTCGAGCGGCTGCGGCCGCTCGCGGCCTCTCCGGTCGAGTACTGGGCTCGGCGGGCGGCGTCGGTGTGGACGTGACTGGCGATCGGCTTGCTCCCACTTCTCCCCGGCGCGGCTGCAGCCTGCGAAGCGCCGACAGCTCACGGGCTCTGACTAGTCGCCCCGTCCTCGCGAAGGTTCCGAAACGTGATCGAGTAGCGGAGCGAATCCACCGCCGGAATGCTGTGCTCCCACTCGGTCCGTGCCGGGCCGCTGAGCAGGTATGCCGACCGGGGTTCCGCGGTGAGCGAGACACGCTCCCAGGTGGCGCCCACCTTTCGTCGCAGCCGAAACGTGCACGGCGAGAGGAGGGAGATGCCTACGACCTCCCCGAATACAGCTTTGTCGCGGTGCCACCCGATGCCCGCGCCGGCGTCGTATTCGGTCACGAGCACGTGTTGCAGGCGCTCGGCCTCCAGTTCCGCGAAGGCGGCGGCGGTCTCACGCAGCGAGAGCAGGAACGGCGGCATGTCGTCCGTCTTCCGGAGCACGCTGTCATTGAAGTCGTAGTGCCAGCCGTACGAGACGACACGACGCTTGCCGACGTAGCCGTGGAACTCGAAGTCCCTGAACGGCAGATCCCTCACCGACTGGAGGAGTTGCTGCTCGTCGTCCGGCGGCACGAGGTCCGGCTGATACTTGAAGCCTTCGGGCAGCGACGGCCCCGCCCCGAACAGGCTCAGTTGGTTGGGCGTCACCGTGCGCAGCCTACACGCCGACCGGATCCCATCTCAGGCGTCGCTCGAACGCGGTGCGCAGAAGCCACATGCTCAGCACGAGCTGCACGAACACGGAGCAGACCGACAGATACCAGATCCACTTGAGCTGGAAACCCGGCATGCGCGCGGCGATCAGCGCCAGGACGGTCACCAGCATGATGCGCACGCCGGAGGCGACGAGTGAGGGAAGCGTGTTGCCCATCGCCTGGAACATACTCGAGGCGACGAAGATCAGGCCGGACGCGACGTAGTTCCACGAGACGATGTGGAGGTACTCCGCTCCGATAGCGATGACGGCCGGATCTTTCGAGAACACGCCCACCAGCGCGTCCGGCGCGATGTTGCACGCGATCGCGAACAGGACCATGACCGTGACGGCCATCCATGCGGCGTCCCGGAATGTGCTCTTGACTCGCTCCGCCCGTCGGGCGCCGAAGTTCTGGCCGGCGACAGGGGCGACAGAGAAACCAAGGGCGACAACGGGCATGAAGCCCGCCTGAACGACGCGCATGCCAATCCCGAACGCGGCCTGCGCGGCGGCGCCAAAGGGGCGTGTGATGGAGTACACGAGCGCGAGGTACACGGCCATCATGCCGAACTCGAATCCCGCCGGCAGCCCGATCGCGAGCATCCTCCTCCACACGTCGAGTCGCGGCTTCCAGTCGGCGACCTCGAATCGCAGGAACGAGTCCTTCGGCAGGAAATACGTCGCGAGCCAGATAACGCCGATGGCGATGGCGACGAGCGACGAGAGCGCGGCGCCGGCGACCCCGAGGGGCCGACCCGTGCCCCAGCCGAAGATCAGGAACGGCGCGAGGACCATGTTGATGATCACGGTCGCGGTGGACACCACCATTCCGGGCTTGAAATTCCCGACGGCCCGTAGCGCCGCGCCCATAGCCACCAGTGCGAACTGGAGTGCCATCGCAGGCACGAACCAGAGCAAGTACGTCGCGGCCAGCGTGGCGGTCTCCGCATCTGCACTCATCGCGATGGTGTAGGGCCATCTGACGGCGAGCCCGACGGCGAGGAAGACGACGCCCGTCACCATCGCCAGGACCTGCGACTGGTTGAAGAGGAGGAGTGCCTCCTCGTGATCCTTACGCCCCGCGGCGTGTGACACGACGGTCGTCGTGCCGACGCCGAGCATCTGCGTGAGGGCGAGAACGATGAAGCTCAGATTGCCTGCGATGCCGACGGCGGCCACGGCCTCCGTTCCGAGCCGGCCGACCCAGTACAGGTCGATCAGGAAGTACAGCGTCTGAAATGCAATCGTCACGAGCATGAAGCTCGTGGTCTGCAGCAGGTGCCGCGTGATCGAGCCGGTGGTGAGGTCGCGCATGGTCCGAATACGGTCGGGATCGATTCACGGCCGCAACGTGGTGAGGCCATGCGACGATCGAGAGCTAAATTACTGTACCTTGATCGAGCTTGCCTCTCGCGAAGGCGTACAGCTAGCCGAGCTGCACGCCGGCTCGATCCGATTGCTTCAGAGAGTCAAATGGACGACGCGATCCTCGCCCGCAACAACGTCAAGATCCTGGGCCGCGGCAGTCAGCCGATGCTCTTCGCCCACGGCTTCGGCTGCGACCAGAACATGTGGCGGTTCGTGACGCCGGCCTTCGCGGCCGACTACCGCATCGTGCTCTTCGACTACGTTGGTTCGGGCAAGTCCGACCTCCGGGCCTACGACGCGGAGCGGTATGCGTCCCTGGACGGTTATGCCGAGGACGTGCTGGACGTGTGCCGCGCGCTGGACCTGCGCGAGGTGATCTTCGTCGGGCACTCGGTCAGCGGCATGATCGGCGTCCTCGCCGCGAATCGCGAGCCCGAGCGCTTCTCCCGCCTCGTGCTCGTCGGGCCATCCCCTCGCTACATCAACGACCCGCCGGACTACGTGGGCGGCTTCGAGCGATCGGACATCGAGGGGCTCTTGGAGACGATGGAGAAGAACTACATCGGCTGGGCGCATTTCCTCGCGCCGGCCATCATGAAGAACCCGGACCGGCCGGAGCTGAGCGCAGAGCTCGAGGCAAGCTTCTGCTCTACCGACCCGGTCATCGCCCGTCAGTTCGCCGAGGCCACCTTCTTCGCGGACAATCGTGACGACCTGTCGGCCCTACGCGTGCCCTCGCTCATCATGCAGTGCTCGGAGGACATGATCGCCCCATTGGAGGTCGGCGACTACGTCCATAATGCCCTCCCGGGCAGCACGCTGCGGGTTCTCAGGGCCACCGGCCACTGCCCGCACATGAGCCACCCGGAGGAGGCAATCGAGGTCATCCGCGAATACCTCGGCAGCTCCGTAGCGAACGCCGAGATGGCCGCGCGGGGCGCGTGAAGCACCGCCGCGGTGGTGACGCGTGACCGACGAGGAGAGCAGGATCGATCCGGTACTCGACGGAGCCCCGTGTGGCTTCGTCTCGTTCGCCGACGACGGGACGCTTCGCGCGGTGAACCGGACTCTCCTCGAGATGCTCGGCTTTGCGCGCGCGGAGCTCGTCGGCCGACACGTCGAGTCCATTCTCAGCGTCGGCAGCCGCATCTTCTACCAGACGCATTTCTTTCCCCTGCTCCGCCTGCAGGGCCGCGCCGAGGAGATCTTCCTGCTGCTGCGCACGAAGGACGGGCAGGAGGTCGGTGCGCTCGCCAACGCGGTGCGACGGGAGCGCGGGGGCCAGTGGGTCACCGACTGCGTGCTGCTTCAGGTCAAGGAGCGGCGGAAGTTCGAGGAGGCGCTGCTGCGCGCGAAGAGGGAGGCGGAGGATGCGCGCGCGGCCGCGGAGGCTCACCGTCGTGAAGCCGAAGAGGCCAACCGGGCAAAGAGCGCGTTCCTGGCGATGATGAGTCACGAGCTGCGCACGCCGCTCAACGCCATCGGCGGCTACGTACAGCTCCTCGAGATGGGCATCCACGGGCCCGTCACGAACGCGCAGACCGAGGCGCTCGCGAAGATCGTCCGGAGCCAGCGTCATCTCCTCCGTTTGATCAACGACGTCTTGAACCTCGCACGTATCGAGGCCGGCCGAATCGAGTACGACCTGGAACCGGTCGCGCTGCGGGAGGTCGTCGATTCGGTCCTGCCGATGGTCGAGCCCCAGCTCGCCGCGCGGCGCCTGCGCCACGAAGTGCAGGTCCCGTCGGAGCTGGTGGCATACGGCGACCGGGACAAAGTGCAGCAGATCCTGCTGAACCTTCTCTCGAACGCCACCAAGTTCACACCGGCCGAGGGTTGTGTGAGCGTGGACGCCTTCGCCGATCCGGAGCGCGAGGACCGCGTGTACGTGCGTGTACGGGACACGGGCGTCGGGATTCCCGCCGACCGGCTGGAGCAGGTCTTCGAGCCTTTCGTCCAAGTCGACGTCAGCCACGCGCGCCGCGCCGAGGGGACGGGACTCGGCCTCGCCATCAGCCGCGACCTGGCGCGCGGAATGGGCGGCGACCTGAGGGCGCGCAGCGAACAGGGCGCAGGATCGAGCTTCACCCTCAGCCTCCCTAGTGCGGCTGTCGAGAGCTCGGGGGACCGGACGGGGTGACGTCCGTGGCATCGGCCAGCCGCCGACGCTGAGAGGTGCAATCGCGCGCCGATACGCGTGTCGCGCTCATCGGGTTCGGTTACGCCGGCCGCGTGTTTCACGCGCCCCTGATCGCGGCGACGCCCGGCCTCAGCTTGACCGTCATCGGCTCCCGTCAGGGACAGGCTGCGCGATCGGCTTATCCGGGGGCGGAGATTGTTTCAGATCCACAGGCCGCCGTCCGTCATCGCGACATCGACCTGGTCGTCGTCGCGACACCGAACGACACGCATGCGCCGCTTGCCGAGGCAGCGCTTCGTGCCGGCAAGCACGTTGTGGTGGACAAGCCGTTCACGATCACGCTGGCGGAGGCTCGCGCGCTCGCCGCGAGCGCGGTGCAGGTCGAGCGCATCGTATCCGTGTTCCAGAACCGTCGATGGGACAGCGACTTCCTCGGGATCGGGCGGGAGCTCGCCGGGGGTCGGATTGGTGAGGTCGTCGAGCTCAGGTCGGAGATGAGCCGGTGGCGGCCGGAGGTGCGCGATCGTTGGCGAGAGCGGCCAGGCCCCGGGTCGGGCATCTGGTACGATCTCGGCCCGCATCTGATCGACCAAGCGCTCGTCCTGTTCGGTCCGCCCGAGACCGTTCAAGCCGACTTTCAGGCCCAGCGTCCAGGTGGATCTACGGTCGACTGGTTCCACGCGGTTCTCGGCTACGGGCGAAGGCGCGTTATCCTGGAATGCAGCATGCTCGCCACGGACTCCACGAAGCGCTTCCTCGTGCGCGGCACGAGCGGGAGTCTCACCAAACGCGGTGGCGATCCGCAGGAAGCGCAACTCGTCGCGGGTGAGAAGCCCGGGTCCCCGGGGTGGGGTCAAGACGCGGACCCCGTGCTCTTCGTGTCCCCGGAGATTCGAGCCCCGGCGGAGGCTGCTGCTCCGGCGGGCAATTATCTCAGCTACTATGTGGCGGTCCGCGATGCTGTGCGAGGCGAGCGGGAGCCTCCGGTGACGCCGGCACAAGCCACTACCGTTATGTCAGTGGTCGAGGCGGGATTGCAATCATCATCTGAGGGTCGGGTCGTGAGCCCTCGTTACACGGAGGCCGAGCGCTCGGCGTGGCGCCCGGTAGTACAGTGACAATGAGCCGTACACTTCTCGTGGCCATCGTGGCCGCCGTCGCTGCCTGCGGTGCGCCGACGACGCGCCAACCGCAACAGCAACCGCAGGAGCAGCGGGAGCCGCCGGCACCGCCGGCGCCGCCGGCTCCGATCGCAGCGACCCTGGTAACGGATTCCGCGCAGTACACCGTTCGCTTCGTGAACGGCATGTACAGGGCGAGGATTGGCTACAGGTATACGAACCAGTCAGGCGACGCCGTCTCGGTGGCGTACTGTCGCACGCCTCCGCCGCCCCTGCTCGAGAAGAAGGTCGGCGGGGAGTGGGTACAAGCGTACAGTGCGGTCGTGCTTCTCTGTCGCTCGATACCGGATTTCCGGATCCCGGCCGGCGGCACCTACCGCGGCGCGCTAGATCTTGCTGCGGCCCCGCGCGGGCGTAACGAGGTGCCCATTCTGGAGGTCGATTCGGTCCCCGGCACCTACCGGCTGCGGTGGGAGTTGCGCGCGGGGAATGATCCGGACGTGGGCGCGGTTGTCGAGGCGATCTCGAACGAGTTTCGTTTGGTCGAGCGCTGACGGGCGGGCGCGCGTCGTGAACGCCAAGTCAGGCGCACGCACGGTAGGTCCGCCGGAGACTTGTGGGCGCAGCGGCGGAGCAGTGACGCTTCCGCTTCCTCGGCAGTCTGGCGAGCGACACCGAGGCCCACCTGCCCGCGACGCGGTCGGCGGCGCGGCCATCACGCTTGTGTGGGCGTCATTAGTCGCCGCAGCGTCGTCTAGACGGGTGGCCTCGGATCGACACTGGCTGGCAAGCTTAAGCGAGGGGCGGGATGGGCGAGCGCGCGCGGGGGGCAGTACGTTTCGCGGGAGTACTGCTCCTGGTGGTCGGACTTCCAGTCCTGGGTCTTGGGTTCATCCTGCGCGAGACGGGGCTCTTCGGAATGCTGTTTCTCGCCGGCGGTGGGTACCTTGTGACTGAAGGTGGGCTCATCCTGCTCGAGGCGTGGCTGCGCGGGCGTCGCAACTCGTCGTAGAGGGTCCGGCCTCGTAGGCCGTCGCGCTAGGTCGCTGGTGAAGAGGCCGCCCACGGGAGCTGGCGGAAGCGCACTCGCACCCTTGCTGCCATGCATCGACGAACGTTCCTCGCTACCATCGGGCTCGCCGCGGCGGCGAGCCAACTCGGGTGCGCGTCGAGCGCCCGCACCGTCGCCGGCCGTCGGCTCCGCCGTGTGGGGATTCAGCTCTATAGTCTCCGAGACGACGCGCGGCGCGACCTCGAGCGGACGCTCGCCGACATCGCCGCGATCGGTTACCGCGAGGTCGAGCTGCTCGGCTCGTTCAACAACTTCGGGATGCCGCCGGCACGGTTGCGCGAGGTTCTCGACCGGAACGGCCTGCGCGCGCCGTCGACGCACGTGGGCGGGAACGCGCTCGACGATCTGGAGCGGCAGCTCGACGAGGCGCAGACGCTCGGCCATCAGTACGTCATCGTCGCAAGCCTGCCGATCCAAGGGCAGCGGACGCTCGATGACTACCGGCGGTGGGCGGATCGGTTGAACGAGGCGGGACGCCGGGCGAGGGGGCGTGGGGTGTGGATCGGCTTCCACAACCACGCGAACGATCACACGCCGATCGACGGGGCGGTGCCGTACGACCTGCTCGTCGAGCGCACGGACCCGGCAGCGGTGCGGCATCAGCTCGACACCGGGAACACAGCGATGGCGGGGCGGGATCCGCTCGACTACCTGCGGCGCTACGGGGCGCGGTACTGGTCGTTTCACATCAAGGACGTGCCGCGGCTCGGGGCGACGAGCGACACGGAGCTCGGAACGGGCGTGATCGACTTTCGGCGGTTGCTGGAGAGCATCGATCGCATCGACGAGAAGCTCCTGTACGTCGAGCAGGAGACGTATCCCGGGGCGCCGGTGGACAGTATGCGGCGGGATTACGCGTACATCTCGGCACTGGAGTTCTGAGAGGGCGCATCCCTCCCTGAGCTTCTGCCGCCTCGCCCTAAGCAAGAATAGGAAGGAGGAGAGAGGAGGGAGGAGGGAGGAGGGGAGTCACAGCACTCCTCCCTCTCTCCTCTCTCCTCTCCCCTCGCCCAGGAGGCGAACCGTGCTCCAGCGTTCGGGTCCCACGTTCTTGACGACGACCGAGAATCAGCTGACGGGCTACCGAATCCTCGAGCGCATGGGAGTCGTTCGCGGGATTACAGTGCGCTCTCGCTCGGTCGTCGGATTCATCGGCGCGAAGCTCCAGCAGCTCCTCGGAGGCGAGATCTCACTGCTCGCCGAGCTCTGCGAGCAAACCCGGGCCGAGGCGTTCGCCCTCGCGGTGGACCACGCGAAAGCCCTCGGCGCGAACGCGCTCGTCGCCATTCGTTACGACGCGACGGAGATCATGTCCGGCGTCTCGGAGGTGCTCTGCTACGGCACCGCGGTGGGGGTTGTGGCGGAGCGGGGCGAGCAAAAGGTCGATGCGTGAGGGGTGCGAGCTGTACCGACGGACTCAGCGCATGCACGCTCCGAGTCCGCGCGGCGTAGTCTGCAGCCCAGGGTAACGCAGTGGGCTTCGCGTGGGAGTCTGGGATGCATCGGACACGCGTCGTGCGGCATTCTGTCGTCCTCCTCGCCGTGTGCGCACCGGTGGCCGGTGTTGTCGCCGGACCACGGATACCGCAGCCCTTGGCGTATCATGACATGGCGGACGCGCGGCCGTGCCTGGGCATTCCCAACTGCCTGAACGTCCTGTCGAACCTTCCGTTCGCCGTCGTCGGAGTGCTTGGCCTAGCAGCGGCGCTTGGATGGCGCGTCGGGAGCCGGGCGCACTTCTCCGATCCGTGGGAGCGGTGGCCCTACGCCGCGCTCTTTGCCGGCGTCGCGCTCACGGCGGTGGGCTCGAGCTACTACCACTGGGCCCCCGACAACGCGCGGCTGGTCTGGGACCGGCTGCCGATGACGGTGGGCTTCATGGGACTGCTGACCGCGGTCGTGGCGGAACGCGTGAGCGTCTCCGCCGCACGCTGGCTCTTCATGCCATTCCTCACGCTCGGCGCCGCGAGTGTCGCGTACTGGTACTGGAGCGAAGGGCAGGGCGCGGGCGATCTGCGCCCATACGCGCTCGTGCAGTTCGGCTCCTTGCTCATCGTCGTGCTCCTGCTCCTTCTTTATCCCGCCCGGTACACCGGCGGCGGGTATCTCGCCGTCGCTTTTGCCGCTTATGTGGCGGCGAAAGCACTGGAGCTGGCCGACGAGCCGATCTTTGCGCTCGGCCGGGTCGTCAGCGGCCATACGCTGAAGCATCTCGCCGCGGCGGGGAGCGTCGCCTGCCTTGTCGGAATGTTGCGAGCGCGGACGGAGACGATGGCGAGTCCCAGCGGACGGCGGCGGCAACGGGGCGTCGAGGTGTCGCCGGCGAGCACGTCCCGACGCTCCAGTCGCCGGCGTCCTGATGCACCGGAGCCATAGGAGCTCTCGCCGATTGCCATTGTCGCTTTGGTAGCGACCGCACATCGTTCCTGCCGGCTGTGAATCGACCCTCACATGGAGATGGTGAAGATGCGCAAGCTGCGCTCGGCCCTCAGGGGCACGTTGGCCATTTTCTCGATCGCCTTTTCCGCCGGTGCCCAGTCCGGCGCGACCTCCCACGCGACGCCGGCGGGATTCGGTAGCGAGTTCCTCGGGCAGTTCAACACGTCGATGTCGAAGTTCATCGCCCTTGCCGAGGCGATGCCGGCGGATAAGTACGCGTGGAGCCCGGGCCCCGGAGTGATGTCGGTGGCGAAGGTGTACGCGCACGTGGCGCACTACAACTATCGGTATCCCTCCCAGAACATGGCCGTGGCGCTTCCGACCGGCGTACGCCTCGATACTCTCGAAGCGGTAGCAGCGAAGGCGCAGGTGCTGGCGCTGCTCCGGCAGTCCGCCGAGTACGTGCGGGGGGCGGTGAATCAGATGCCGGAGTCACGGCTCGCCGGGCAGACGCGTCTCTACGGGCGCGACGTGCAGCGGTGGGCGGTGCTGTTCCAGCTGCTCGCGCACATGAACGAGCACCTCGGCCAGTCGATCGCGTACGCGCGGATGAACGGCGTCGTGCCGCCGTGGTCGGGGTGAAACCTCTCCCTGACCGCCAGGAAACCAATCGCCGGCCGATGGTGGCACTGCGGTCCGCACGAAGGCTTGCTATCATCGCCAGTATCCTGGCCTCGGCCGGCGCCTGCTCCCGCGCTGCGTCGCTGCCGGCCGCGCGGCAGTACGAGGTCTATGCCATCCGATACGGCACGCTCGAGCGCTTCCCGGTTGCCGCGCTCGTAGCGGGCGCCGACACGAGTCGCCGCGCCGACATCGCGCTGATGGTCTGGCTCGCCCGCCTGCCGGGCGGTAGGAACGTGCTGTTCGACGCCGGCTTCTACCGCGAGAAGTTCCTCCGACGCTGGCGACCGTCGGGGTATGAGCGTCCCTCGGCAGCGCTGGCGCGCCTCGGCCTCCGACCGGAAGACGTGAGCGACGTCGTCATCTCTCACGTCCACTGGGACCACCTGGACGGTGCCGACCTTTTCCCGAACGCTCGCGTGTGGATTCAGCGAGCGGAATACGAGCATTACGTCGATAGTGCGGGCCGCCCACGCTCGGCGACGATCGATTCGGCCGACGCCGCGATGCTCTCCGGTCTCGCGCGGACCGGGCGCGTGGAGCTCGTCGCCGGCGACTCGGTGGAGATCCTCCCGGGGATCACCGTCTACACGGGCGGGCGGCACACATACGCGTCGCAGTACGCAGCGGTCCAAACCGCATCCGGCGTGGTGGTCCTCGCCTCGGACAACGCGTACCTCTACGAGAACCTCGAGCGGCGACGGCCGATCGCGCAGACGCTCGACTCGCTCGCCAACCTGCGAGCGCAGGAGCGCATGCGTCGCTTGGCCAGCACAGCGGCGCTCATCGTGCCCGGACATGATCCGGCGGTTTTCATGCGGTTCCCGACGCCCGGCGCCGGTGTGGCACGGATCGACGCCGAGCTAACGATGCGTGATCCGCCGCAGCCTCCCACGGGAGGAGGGCAATGACTAGCACTATCATCTGGGAACGGGATGCAGCCATCGCGCAGCCAGTCTTCTTCCCCGTTTCTATCGCCAAGCTCCTCGTGATGTCGGTGTTCACGATCGGGCTGTATGAGCTCTACTGGTTCTACGAGAACTGGAAGCTCGTGCAGGCGCGGACACGGAAGCGGATGATGCCCTTCTGGCGCGCGTTCTTCGCGCTCATTTGGGCGGAGCCCCTGTTCAAGCGCGTCGCCGCCCGCGCGCTGGACGAAGGTGTGCGTCCGGTCTTCAGCCCGAGCCCGATGGCAGGTCTGTTCATTCTGCTCACCCTCTCCTTCAAGCTGCCCGACCCCTATTCGCTCGTATGCTTTCTATCGGTTATCCCGCTGCTCCGCGTCCAACGGGCGGTCATCGAGATCAACCGCAGGGCGGCACCGGATGCGCCAGTCAACGCGAAGTTCAGTGCGCTGAACGTCGCCGCCGCCGTGATCGGCGGCCTGGTGCTGGCGCTGATAATTCTGGGCAGCTTCCTCCCGGAGTAGCAGACCTCGCGACCCGTGAGAATCGCCAGAACGGTCGCCTCGCTGCTGTGGCTTCTCGCCCCGCTGACGGCCGAGGCGCTCGGCGCACAGGGCCGCGAGTGGATGTTCGGCCCGTTCGAGAAACCGAAGCAGGTGAACCCGGTCATCACCCCGCGCGGCGCGACGACGTTTCTGTCGCCGATGAGCGACAGCACCGTTCGCTGGGAGGAGTACGCGACGTTCAACCCGGCCGCGGTCGTGAAGGACGGCAAGGTGTACGTCCTCTACCGCGCCGAGGACGGGTCGGGTGAGATGAAGATCGGCGGCCACACGTCGCGCATCGGGCTGGCGGAGAGCGCCGACGGATTGCGCTTCACGCGCCGGAGTGCGCCGGTGCTGTATCCGGCGAAGGACGCGCAGGCGAGGTATGAGTGGCCGGGCGGCGTCGAGGACCCGCGCATTGTCGAAAGAGAGGACGGCACGTACGTGCTCACGTACACGCAGTGGAACCGCGACGTCCCCCGTCTCGCCGTTGCGACCTCGAGAGATCTCGTCACGTGGACGAAGCACGGCCCGGCGTTCGCGAAGGGTGACACCGGGAAGTACCGGAACATGGAGTCGAAGTCGGGCGCGATCCTGAGCCGCGTCGAAGGCAGCCGGATCGTTGCCACGAAGGTGAACGGGACGTACTGGATGTACTTCAACGTCCCCGACATCCTGATCGCGACGTCGAACGACCTGGTCGACTGGACGCCGCTCGAGGACGGCGACGGCAGACTCGTGAAGGTCCTCTCCCCGCGCCCGGGCTACTTCGACTCGTGGCTCGTGGAGGCCGGGCCGCCGGCGCTGATCACGCCGCACGGAATCCTCGTGCTCTACAACGCCGGCAACAGCGGCAAGATCGGCGATCCGAGTCTGCCGCAGCGGGTCTACACCGGCGGCCAGGCGCTGTACGACGCGCGGAATCCGGTCAGGCTGCTCGCGCGCTCGGACGAGCCGTTCATCAAGCCCACCGAGACGTACGAGCGCAGCGGCCAGTACGCCGAGGGCACGACGTTCGTCGAGGGATTGATTCCGTTCAACGGCCGCTGGTACCTGTACTACGGAACTGCGGACTCGCGCGTCGGCGTGGCCGTCTGGGACCCAAAGGGCGTGACGAGCGGCCGCTAGTGCGCCGCGCGGAGCCGTACGATGTCGCGATCGTCGGCGCCGGGTCGGCGGGATGCGCGCTCGCCGGCCGGCTCGCGGCGAAGACGGACCTGCGGATCGCCCTCGTCGAGGCTGGTCCCGACTACGGGCCGCGGAGTGGCGGGGGTTGGCCGGCCGACGTCGTCGATGCCCACCACTCTCCCGACAGCCACGACTGGGGCCTCGAGCAGTCGCGGGCACGCGTCGTCGGAGGCTGCTCGGCCCACAACGAGTGCGCGATCGTGCGCGCGCTCCCCGGCGACTACGATCGCTGGAGGCTACCCGGGTGGAGCGACGCCGATCTGGCGTCGGTGGCCTACGACGTGGCGAGCGCGTTGCCGCACTACGTCTGTCACGACGATGACCTGACCACATGGCAGCGGGCGTTCCTCGACGCCGCGGTCGATGCCGGCATCCCGCGCCTCGCCAACGCCGACGCAGCGCCCGGCACGCCTGGCGTCGCACCATTCGTTCAAAACATCGCGAACGGGGTCCGATGGAACGCCGCGTTCGCGTTCCTCGACCCGGTCCGCTCACGCGTCGACGTCGTCGGGAACTTCCTCGCCGATCGGTTGATCCTCGATGGCGACCGCGCGCGCGCCCTGGTGGGCCGCGGCCGGCGTGGCGAGGCGGAGATTCGCGCGAAGCGCTTCGTGCTGTGCACTGGCGTCTACGGCTCGCCGACGATCCTCCTGCGGTCGGGCGTCGGTCCGCGGGACGATCTGGCGGCGCTGCGCATCCCGACCCACGCCGACCTGCCTGGTGTCGGCGCGAACCTGCACGACCATCCCGGCGTCGGGCTCGAGTACGAGCCGACCACGCGCGCCCACCGCGCTGTGAAGCGGGAGGACGCGGACGGTCGCTTCTACGAAGTGCAACTGGTCCTCAGGACCGCGCCCGACCTCCACGTGGTCCCGTACCAGGCGCGCGATGCGAGCGACTGGTCGTTCGGGATCATCACGTTCTACCTCGATCCGCGCTCGCGAGGACGCGTGCGGCTGACGAGCCGAGCTCCGGACGCTACGCCGGCGATCGACCTCGGGTTCCTCAGCGATTCGGACGATCACGACGTCGGCGCGCTCGTCGAGGGCATGCGAGTTATTCACGATCTCACGAAGCGCTCCCCGCTCGCGAAGGTCATCAAGCGCGGTCCGCGACGCTTCAGCTCCGACGCGCGCGTCGCGCAATACGTGCGGGAGAATGTGTCGGACTACGGCCATTCGGTCGGAACGTGCCGGATGGGACCTTCCCCGAGCGCCGGCGACGTCGTGGACGTCCGAGGCCGCGTCCACGGTCTGGCGAACGTCTTCGTCGCCGACGCGTCGATCATCCCGCGGATTCCGCGGGCGAACACGAACCTCACCTGCTCCGTGATCGGCGCCCGGGTCGCCGACGTCCTCCCAAGCGGCTGAAGCGCATCGGCGTCTGCGGTTCATGCAAACCCCGGCCTTCGACCAGGCGAGCCGGACGACGGGCTCGTAGTATGTTATGAGACGATGACCGAGTACCCGGCCGGTTACACCTGCGAAGCCACGGTGCTGCGACTTGATCGCTACGTCGTGGGCTCGCTTCCCCGCGCGGATTCGCTCGCCGTGGCGGAGCATCTCGAGGCATGCGCGTTGTGTACCGAGCGGCTCGTGCTGCTACGCCTGGGCAGCGGCACCCATGCTAGCCGTGGCGACGCGTAGAGTCGCCGCGTTCGCGGGGAGCTTGCGGCGTGGCTCCTTTAACCGCGCGCTCATCGGGTCGGCGAGAGAGCTCGCGCCCGAGGGGATGACGATCGTGCCGATCGAGATCGGCGCCTTGCCGTTCTACAACGCGGACATCGAGGCCGAGGGCGACCCACCGAGCGTCGTCACGTTCAAGGCGGCCCTTCGCGAGGCCGACGGCGTGTTGATCGCCACGCCGGAGTACAACGACGGGATCCCCGCGGTGCTCACGAACGCGATCGACTGGGGCTCGCGGCTACCCGGTCGCTCGCCGCTCGCCGGCAAGCCCATCGCCGTCGTCGGAGCTTCGCCGAGCCAGGTCGGCACGGCGCGGGCGCAACTTCACCTCCGGCAGCTCCTCGGCCACGTGCAGGCGCGGACGCTCCCACCGCCCGAGCTCCTGGTGGCGGCGGCTCATCAGCGGTTCGACGCGGCGTTGCGACTGACGCACGAGGAGACGCGCCGACGGCTCGCGATGATGCTCGAGCGGTTCGCTCTCTGGATCGCTCGAGAGCAGGCGGCAGTCGAGGTCGACCAGTCGCTGGTGCGGCCAGCGGCGGCGTCCCACTGAGGGTCGGCGCGTGCCCCCCGCCCGTCGCATCCTCCTCGCCGACGCCGACGCGTTCTACGTCGCGGTCGCCCGCATGGTCGACCCGAACGGCGCGGGTAAGGCACGCCTGCTCATCGTCGGCGGGTCCCGCGAGAGCCGCGGCGTCGTCTGCTCCGCCTCGTACGAGACGCGCAAGTTCGGCGTGCGCTCCGCGATGCCGATCGCGCGCGCACTCAGGCTCTGCCCGAACGCGACGTGCGTGCCGGTCCCGAGAAGGGCATGCGCTGTGAAGAGCGGCGAGATCCGCGCCGTGCTCGAGCGGTTCGCGCCGGTCGTCGAGAGCGCGAGTATCGACGAGTGGTACCTCGACCTCGGCGGCACCGAAGGCCTCTATCATCACGAGCCGCTCGCCGCGACCGCGCGCAGGATCAGGGACGCCGTCAAGCGGGCGACCAGCCTTTCGATCTCGATTGGCGGCGGCACCAACAAGCTGATCGCGAAGCTCGCCGTCGAGCGGGCGAAGCCGAAGCCGGCGGGTGCCCGCGAAGCGGGCGGGGGCGCCGACGGCGTGCACATCGTCGAGCCGGGGACGGAGGAGGAGTTTCTCCGAACCTTCAGCCTCGCCGAGCTGCCGCTCGTCGGGCCGAAGTTCCAGGCGCGGCTCGCCACGCACGGGATGACCAAGGTCACCGACGTTCTACGGCATGACCTTCCGACGCTGCGGTGGTGGCTCGGCGACCGCGAGGCGGAGTGGCTGTGGGACCGCGTGCGCGGGGTCGACGACTCGACGGTGGCATCGGGCGGCGAGGCGAAGAGCATCAGCCGTGACGAGACGTTCGCCGAGGATCTCCGCGACGATCGGGATCTGGAGCGCGAGCTGCTGGCGCTCGTGACTCGTGCGGCGTCTGATCTCCGCGGCGACGGACTCGCCGCGCGTACGATCACCGTGCGCATCCGCGACATGGATTTCCGGACCCGCTCGGCGCAGCGCACGCTGATCGAGCCCGTGGTCTCCGACCGCGTGATCATGCGCGTCGCCCGCGAGCTGCTCGCCAAGCTGCGCGCGGCGCGGCGAGTGCCGGCGCGGCTGCTCGGCGTCGCACTGTCGTCGCTCGGTCAGGACCCGGAGGCGGACCAGCTCACGCTCTTCGGCGCGGAGGCGGATCCACTCGCGGAGACGGAGCGCGATCGTCTGCTCGCGCGAACGGTGGATAGAGTGAGGGAGAGGTTCGGTGCGAAGAGCATCTTGCCGGCGTCGCTCACCGAGAATTGAGACCGTTCATGGGCACGCTCTTCGACGCCACTGACCGCGCCGCGATACTGGACGGCATCGACCGGCTGACCGAAGACCGGCGACCGCGTTGGGGTCGGTTCACCGCGTCGGCGATGGTCTGCCACGTGAGCACCGGGCTGCGCGAGGGACTCGGCGAGGCTGACCTGGGACCCCCGGTCGGACCGCTGACGCGCTGGCCGATCAACTGGCTCGCCATTCACGTCATTCCGTGGCCGAAGGGGGCCAAGGCAGCGCCGGAAATGCTCGCGACGAAGCCAACGACGTGGGCGGCTGATCACGCCGCGCTCCGCGATCTTGTCCAGCGCTTCGGGGCGCGCGGTCCGCGCGGTCCGTGGCCGCCGAGCAAGGTGTTCGGTCGGATCTCCGGGCGGAGCTGGGGCGTAGTGCAGCACAAGCACCTCGACCATCACCTCCGGCAGTTCGGGCTCTGAGGGTGACAACGCAGGCGGCGTGACTGCGGCCGCTCGCTGCGAGTCTGGCGAGTACTATGGAGGAGCTCGAGCCCGCGACTGCTGAGCAGCAACCGATTTGGCGGCGCGCGTTTCTGGTCGGAGCGATCGTCGGTGTCGTCGGTGCCGCTCTGAGCGGCCCTCCGGGGTTCGCGTTGGTCGCGGCGGGAGGCACCGCGGTCGCGGCGATTGTCCTCGTCGTCGAACGCTGGGCGCGAGATCGCTTGCAGCGTCGCATGCCACCCGGCTGGCGGCCGCTCCCTTCATTCGGCTTCCTCGCGTGGGGCGTCTTACCCACCTTCTTCGCAGGCCTCGCCCTCGCCGCCGATCCAGTCCGGCCCGCAGCGCTCCTCCTCGCGGCGTTCGCTCTAGCGTGGTGGGTTATCGGGATCCTGCTCGTCCGCGGGGCTCGACGCGCACTCGTGCCGGCGTTGGCCCTCGCGGCCGTGCCATGGCTCATCGTGCTGGCGCTGGAGGTTCGGCGGGTGGCGTTCGTCGTGCGCGAAGGCGGCATGGAGGCCGCATACGGCTACGGCTCTTCGCCGGCAGAATTGCTATTGTACTGGGCGCTCGAGGGACTCATCATCTTCGTGCCACTCGGCGTCATCGCAGTCCGCCTCGGGCGCGCGCTCGGGCGCGGGACGGTTCAGCCGGCGGCCGATTAGCGGGCGAGACTCACGCCGCCACCGACCGCCGGTCGGGGACGAGCTCCGACCCGCCTGGATCCGCGCCCGGTTGCCGTCGCCGCAGCACGATCACGACCGCGATCGCCAGCGCGACCACGATCGCAGCGCTGATGGCGGCGGATACGCGAAGTGAGCTGACGAACGCATCACGAGCAGCGCGGAACAGTGCGTCGCCGACGTGGCCGGGGAGTTGTCCGGCAACCGCCACCGCGCCGCCGAGCGTGGCACGCGCTGCCTCCAGTGCGTCGGTGGGAACTCCCGCCGGCATGGCATCGCGCACCTGACCACGGTACACCGCCGTGGCA
>JBHELH010000134.1:0-6387 GCA_046263215.1 Gemmatimonadaceae bacterium
GAGGTCCGTGACCTGCGTGAGGATCGCGCGCTGGACCTCGCCGGGGTCCATCGCCGCGCCGACGACGATGAGGAGCAGCGAGAGGAGCGCGGGGAGGGAGAAGAACGTGTAGAAAGAGAGCGCCGCGGCCATCGTCGAGCAATTGTCGCCGAAGAACTTGTCGAGGCAGCCCCAGAGGAAGCGGAGCGGCTCGCGGATGCGGGAGGTCAGGGAGGTCTCCGATGACATAGGAGTCGTCACGCGAGCTGCGCCAGCAGGGCGCCGACCTCGGCCGCCGACCGCGGCCGCTTGTCGGCCTCCGTTTGCATCAGTTGCATCACCACCGCCGACAGCGCTGCTGGCACCGCAGGGTTCAAGTCGGTTGGCGGCTTCACCGCACCCCGGATGACCGCGGCCACTAGGCCGACCACCGACGTGGCCTCGTAGGGCAGACGCCCCGTGAGACACTCGTACATGACCACCCCCGCCGCGTAGAGATCGGCCCGGCAGTCGACCGGCTCTTCCAGGAGCTGCTCGGGCGCCATGTAGGCGGGCGTGCCGATGAGCAGCCCTGCCTGGGTCGCGCTGCTGACGTGCTGCGCGAGGCGCGCGACGCCGAAGTCCATGACCTTGAGGAGGCCCTCCGCGTCGAGGAGCAGGTTCTCCGGCTTGACGTCGCGGTGGATGATTCCCTGCCGGTGCGCGACCCCGAGCGACTCCGCGAGCTGGGTGCCGATGGCGAGCGTGGCGGAGATGTCGAGTCGCCCTCGCTTGTCGATCAGCTCGCGGACGGTGATTCCCTCGACGTACTCCATTGTGAGGTAGTACACGCCGCCGGACTCGCCCAGGTCGTGCATCCGGACGACGTTGGGGTGGGAGATGTGGCGCGCCAGCCGGATCTCCCTCTTGAAGCGCTCGACGAGGGTCGGGTCACTGACGAACTCGCGCCGCAGCACCTTGACGGCGACGTCCTCGCCGAGCTCGCGGTCGTGCGCCTTGTAGACGACCCCCATCCCGCCCGCGCCGACCACCTCGAGGATCCGGTACCGGCCGGCGAGCGAGTCGCCGGGTGCCAGCACCGCCGCGGGCGCCGGCCGCGCCGCGGCCGGCGCGTGAGCGCCGCGCCGGGCCTCGCCGATTTCACGCTTGAGGACCTCGAGCTGACCCCGCAGGCGCGCCTCGCGGGCGCGGAGCTGCGCAACCATCGAGTCGAATACACGCGCCAGTCGCCCCAGCTCGTCCGCGCGGTTCGCGACGGTCGCCAGCGAGCCCGGCTCGTACGTCCCCGCCTCGACGGCGGTCGCCGCCTCGATGACGCGCTCGACCTCGCGAAGGTACTCGACCTCCGCGTCACGGAGGCGCTTCTTCTCGAGGCAGGCGCCGATGCGGGCGCGGAGCAGGGCGGGCTCGAACGGCTTCGGGAGAAAGTCTTCGGCGCCCTGCTCGATGCAGCGAACGACGCTGCCGAGCGTGTCGAGCGACGAGATCATGATGACCGGGATGTCGCGCGTCGCGGGGGCGCGCTTGATCTGCTGAAGGAGCTCGTAGCCGTCCATCTCCGGCATCAGAATGTCGAGCAGGACGAGGTCCGGCTGCTCGCGATTGACGAGATCCATCGCCTCGCGGCCCGACGTCGCCTTCAGCAAGGTGTACTTGTACGGCGTGAGCAGCGCCTCGAGGACCTTCAGGTTCGTCGGCGTGTCGTCGACCATCAGGACCTTCGGCGACGCGCGCATGCTAGTGTCCTCCCTGCCGCCGCCGGCAGTACTCCGCGACCTGGGCCGGGAAGGCCGAGACGTCGATCGGCTTGGCCAGGTAGCCGTCGAAGCCGAACTCGAGGAACCGCTCCCGGTCGCCGGTCATCGCGAACGCGGTGAGGGCAACCACGGGGATTGCGGCGGTGCGCGGGTCGGCGCGCAGCGCGCGCAGCACGGCGACGCCGTCCATGTCGGGGAGCTGGATGTCCATCAGCACCAGGTCCGGTCGGTGGGCGCCGGCGGCCGCCAGCGCTTCCGCCCCGGTTCCGGCCTCGAGCGTCCGGTAGCCGTGGTACTGCAGGAGGTCCCGGACCAGCTTCATGTTCTTGTCGTTGTCTTCGACGATGAGGACTAGCTCGCCGGCCACGCTCGTCTCAGCTCGCTCGTCCCGGATGGCAGAAGCGCTGCACCAGCTCCACGAACGCCCCGCGCTGGAACTCGGACTTGTGCGCGAGGAAGCTCACGTGGTCGTTGAGCCGCTTCTTGTCCGCGTCGCTGATCGACTTGGACGTGAGCACGATGATCGGAATGTGCGCGGTCGCGGGGTCGGCGCGCATGTGGTCGACGACGTCCAGCCCGTCCATCCCGGGCATGAGTAGGTCCAGGATCACGAGCGCAGGCTGCTCGGCTCGCGCGAGCCGGAGCCCCTCCTCGCCGCTGAGCGCGCGCAGCACGTCGTAGCCCGCGGGTCCGAGGACCGCTTCCACTAGGTTGATGGCGATCGGGTCGTCGTCGATCGCCAGGACCTTCACGCCCCCGTCGACGGCGGGGTGGCGGCGGATGAACCGATCCAGCGCGTGGAGGAGCGGCTCGCGTCCCAGCGGCTTGATGAGATAGTCGGACGCGCCGAGCCCGAAGCCCTTACCTGGCTCGTCGAGAATCGACACGACGACCACGGGAATGTCCATCGTCGCCGGATCCTCCTTGACGCGCGCGAGTACCTCCCACCCGTCCATTTGCGGGAGCATGATGTCGAGGATGATGAGCGCGGGGCGTAGGCGGCGTGCCGCCTCGAGCCCGGCCTCGCCGTCGCGGCGCACGACCAGGTCGACGTCGGCGCCGTCGAGGTATGCGGCCAGCAGGTCCGCGGCGTACCGGTCGTCCTCGATCAGCAGCACCGTCGGCCGCCCTATCTCGCGGCTCGGCTCCGCCGGTTGATCCGCGACGGGCATCGGCGCGGCCGCGACGCCCGGCCGGCGGGCGGGCAGCGCGAACGTGAACGTGCTGCCGGCGCCCGGCGCGCTCTCCACCCAGATCCGGCCGCCGTGCAGCTCCACGAACCGCTTCGCCAGGCTCAGGCCCAGGCCCGTCCCGCCCTCGTCACGGCCGCCGCCGCGCAGCTGGTGGAACTCCTCGAAGATGCGCTCCTGGTCCGACGGGGCAATGCCAACGCCGTCGTCGCGGACGGCCACCTGCACCTTGTCGCCGACCAGGCGAGCCCGAACCTCGACGTGTCCGCCGTCGGGCGTGAACTTGATGGCGTTCGAAAGAAGGTTGAAGAGGATCTGCTTGAGCTTGCGCTCGTCGGCCTCGATGACGCCGACGTCCGGGTCGGCGTCGAGCTTGAGCGCGATGCCGTGATTGCTCGCGCGCTCGCGGATCATGCGCAGGCCGTTGTCGAGGACGTCCCGGACCGAGACGGCGCCGAGCTGGAGCTCCATACGGCCGGCTTCGACCTTGGAGAGGTCGAGGATGTCGTTGATCAGCGAGAGCAGGTGCCGGCCGGAGGTGAGGATGTCCTGGAGGTAGTCGAGTTGCTTCTCGTTGAGGTCGCCGAAGATCCGCTGCTGCAGGACCTCCGAGAAGCCGATGACCGCGTTGAGCGGCGTGCGCAGTTCGTGCGACATGTTGGCGAGGAACTGCGACTTGTGGCGGTTGGCCTCCTCGAGCTGCTGAAGCGCGGCCGCCAGCTCCCTGGTTCGTTCCTCGACCTTCTGCTCGAGTGTTGCGTACGACTCGCGCAGGCGGGCCGTCATCCGGTTGAACTCCCGGCCCAGCGCTTCGAGGTCGTCGCCGGTGCGGAGATCGATCGTCTCGTCGAGCGCGCCGGCGCCGATGCGCGTGGCGCTGGCCTGGAGGGCCTTGACCGGCGCAACCATGCGCCGGGCGAGGACGAGGCTCGCCGCGACCGCCAACAGCAGGCCGACGACCAGAAACACGGTGGTGCGGAGGACCGCCCCGTACACCGGGGCGAACGCCTCGGCGCGGGGCTGCTCGACGAACACGAGCCACCCGAGTCGGTCGATGGCTTGCCACGTCGTGAGCACCGGTTGCCCGCGTGGGCCCTCGGCGAAGCTCGCCGCGGCGCGGTCCGTGGCCGAGCGGCTCGCCGCGAGCGCCTCGCGGACGTGCGCGACGGCGGAGAGGTCGGTCTTCCGAAGGACGACGCTGTTGTCGGGATGCGCGACGACGATGCCGCTCGAGTCGACGACGTACGCGTAACCGACTTTCCCCACCCGGATCCGCGACACGACGTCCCACACGAACCTCAGGTTGACCTCGGCGACCGCGAGGCCGGCCCGGGGGCCGTCCCCGGGGCCGGCCTCGCGGACGGCGATGGTCATGTACGGCTCGGACTCGGCGCGGAAGTAGACGGGCCCGAAGTGCGCGTCGCGGGACCTGGCGCCGACGAACGCTCGGTCGGCCGAGTGGTCCACCCGGCTGCCGACGACGTCCGGCGAGAGGCGGGAGACGCGCAGCTCTTCCCGACCGGCGGGGTCGTAGTGGGCGACTTCGGTGATCGCCGGGACGTGGTTGAGGAGCCTGTGGTAGTCCAGCCGCCGCTGGCGCAGGACGTCCGCGCCGGCGCCCGCCGGTTGCTGCGTCACGCCGCGAATCCGCCGCTCGATCTCGCCGATGAACTGGTCGATCGCCGCCGCGGCGGCGGCGACTTTTTCCCGCTGGACCTCGACGCGGGCGTCCCGCGTGTCGCGGTAGAAGAAGAACAGGTTGGTCGCGCCGCTGACCAGCAGCGCGCCGCCGACCAGCGCCGTGAAGATCACGACGTACTTCCGGAAGAGCCGGCCCCGGGTATTACGCGCGGTCGTCACGCGAGCTCCGCTCTGGACGGGCGATCTACCGAACGACTTCGGTGGCGCGGAGCACCAACGCTTCCGGAAGCGTCAGGCGCATCGCGTCCGCCGTCTTCTGGTTGATCACGAGCTCGAAGGTGGCCGGCTGCTCCACCGGAAGCTCAGCCGGGTTGGCGCCCTGCAAGACCTTGTGGGCGTGAAGCGCCGCGCGGCGGTAGAGGTCCTCGAGGCGGGGCCCGTACAGCAGCAACCCGCCGGCGTCGACGAAGTCTCGGCTCTCGTACATCGCCGGCAGTCGGTGCTCGAGCGCCAGTTGGGCCACGCGCTGCCGGTGCCGCACCATGAACGGGTCCCTGAGGACCATCAGCGCGCCGGCCCGGGCCTGCGACGCCGCGCGGAACGCGCGCGGTAGAGCGCTCGTCTCGCGGACCTCGAGCGATTGAAGTCGGAGGCCGAGCTGCGGCGCGGCGGCTTCGACCTCGGCGAAAGTGCGCCGGGTCGTGGGGTGGTCGGGGTACCAGAGGACGCCCAAGCGCGAGAGCTCGGGCACCGCCTCCTTGAGCAGCTCGACCCGCTTGGCGGTCAGCACGGGCGAGATCTGCGTGAGGCCGGTGACGTTGCCGCCCGGCTTCGCGAGGCTGGCCACCAGGCCGGCGCCCACCGGGTCGCCGCTGTTGGTCATCACAATCGGAATGGCCTTGGTCTTCTGCATCGCGGCCTGGACGGCTTCCGTGCCCCCCGCGATGATGAGGTCGACCTTCCGGCCGACGAACTCCGACGCGATGGCCGGCAGCTCGTCGCGGTTGCGGGCGACGCGCCAGTCGACGTTGATCGTCTGGCCCTCGACGTAGCCCTGCTCGCGCAACCCGTCCTTCAGCGCTTGGATCGTCGAGGGAGTCGCGGAGGTCGAGAGGAAGCCCACCTCGTACACCTTCGCGGCCGGCTTGTCCGGGGCCCGACAGCCGATCACCCACAACGCGGCGGCGGCCCGCGACACGAGTGCGATCGACGGCACGATTCGATGGTGCTGCATAACTCATCCCCCGGCATACCGCGGCGCGACGGCAGTGCGCCGCCGCGCTCGATGAGGTGTCCCTCACACAGAGTGAGGGATCAGGTGCTGAACATCACCTGCAGTCTCGCGATGACCTTGTGCTGGATGCGCGGCAGCGCCTCGACGTCCGAGCGCATGTAGTTGAGCTGGAGCTTGAGGTTGTTGCCCCTGACGTAGTCGTTGACCCCGAGCAGCCACGTGTTCGTCGCCGTCCCGGCGGTGCTGCGGTTCGGGTCGAAGGTCTCGTACCTAACCACGAGCTGCAGGCGGTCGGGTACCACGAAGCTCGACCCCTGAGCGTACCACCCGTCCGAGACGAAGCGGCCCAGCGGGACGGCGTTGCGCGGCTCGAAGCGCACGCGGAGGTATTCGCCCCAGACGTCCACCGGGCCCAGTCGGAGCTGCGTGTCGAGCCCGAGCCCGGCGCGGCGGCCGGCGAGCGTGTTGTCGCGGGCGGGCGTGGTCTCGTCGGCGTCGAAGCCGAACTCCGACGACAGCCGCGCGGCGGCGTCGTGGGACGAGTACGCGCCGCCGCCGACGCTCCATTGCGCGGACCTCGGCCCGT
>JBHELH010000135.1:0-3200 GCA_046263215.1 Gemmatimonadaceae bacterium
CGGCGCGCGCCACCCGACGTAACTGATCGCGCGGACGATCGCGCTGCGTACTGGCGGACGCACTGAACCGAGCCAGCCCGACGCGGGTCCGGCTCGGTAGGAGTGATCGCTCACCATCCTACCACCCTTCCATGCGACGCCTGGGGGGTTAGCTGACGGGTTGGGAGCGGGAAGTCTCCCTCCGGCATGGCCGGATGCACCCCGAACTGCTCTGGGTCCCCCGCCGCGCGGCCTCAGGCCGTGCGCTCGGCTGTAGTAGATGGTCGACTGCCGCCGGCAAGTGAAAGTGCGACGCGACAGCGAGTCGAACCATCAGGCCGTCAACGCAAGATTCGCTCCTCCCAGAGCGACGGCCAACAGCGGGAACCCGGCGGACGCGGCATTTAGGTGGATGAGTGAGGCATACGGATCGGGTGAGATGGTGCGTGCTCAGCACTTCCCTCATGGCACAGCCTTCGCGAGTTCACCGGTTCCTCTGGGCGTGCCCAATCTCGTGACAGCTGAGGACCGACGACCACCCGATCGCATCGATGCTCCGCGAGACGCGGATGATTCAGCCGGCGGCAACCCCGCCGCCTACTTCGCGCTCGAATTCAAGGACGGTATCGCGGCTGCGGACTTTGCCGCAGCGCTGGTCAACTTCCTAGGTTCGAGTGAGGGGGAGTCCTACAGCGCAGGGCCAGGGGGCGTCGAAGTATGGATCAGCTCGCCCCTAACGCGCGGCGGCGAAGGCATGCACTGCTGCATCTACACGAACGAGAGCGCGGTGCGCGCCGCCCAAGCAGCGGGCCTCGGCATCCGCCGTGCCGAGCGCGTCGATCCCGCGGATCTCCCTCGCCGGCGCGTCCTGATCATCGGTAACACGCCGGCTGACGCGCCGGAATAGCGGCGCGTCTGGGGGCCAAGGGGTTATCCGGTCCGACCTACGTGCCGGGCGCGGGGCTGAGTGAGCTGTTTTGCGAGGTCATCTTACCGACTCGGCACGGTGACGGTGAAAGTACTTCCGCTGCCCAGCACGCTCTCGACCGACACTTCACCGCCCAAGAGCTGCACAAGTCGCCGCACGACGCTGAGCCCTAAGCCCGTTCCACCCGCGTCGCCGCGGTGAGTGGGGTCGACTTGCCAGAACGGCTCGAAGATGTGCTGTAGGTAGTCCTGCGCGATCCCGACTCCCGTGTCTCGCACTCGAATCATGACACGATGCTCCGCCGCCTCGCGGAACTCCACCCGTATCTCACCCCGCTCCGTGTATTTCACGGCGTTGCCGACGAGATTCAACAGTACCTGCCGCACCTTGTCGGGGTCAGTTCGCAGGATCAGCGGGCTCTCGGGCAACTCCAAGTGGAACTGCAGGCCGCGTTCGAGGGCAAGCGGCTCCGCGACCGCGGCCGCCTCACGACCGATCTCGCGGATGTCGACCTCCCGCAGCCGTACCTCGGCGCGCCCCGCATCAAGTCGTGCGAAGGCGAGGAGTTCATTGAGCAGGTAGAGGAGGTGCCTGGCCGAGGTTCGTATCCGCTGCAGACGCTGCCGCGTGGCATCAGGAAGCGGGTCGGGAATGCCCATTTCCATTAGGTCCACGTAGCCGATGATCGCGGTGAGGGGCGTCCGGAGGTCGTGCGAGACGACGGCCAGGAAGTCCGACTTCGTCTTGTTCGCCTTGCGTGCCTCCTCGTAGAGTCGCGCGTTGACGACCGCGAGTCCGGCCCGGGCGGCGATGTCCTCGGCCAGGGCGAGGTCCTGCTCGTCGAAGCGCCGGTCCCGCTGCGCCGAGACCAGGGCGATTGCGCCCAGGGCGCGGTCGCGAGCGATGATCGGCACGATCATGAATGACGCCGCTCCCAGCTCGCGCACGATCTTCAGGTGCCGCGCGTTCTGCGACACCGATTCGAGCAACTCGTCCCCGACCGTCTTCGCCAGCATCGATCGCCCGGTCCTCAGCACCTTCAGTACCGGGTGGCTGCCGTCCGGGTCGATCGACACGTGTTGCAGCTCGCGCACGAGTGCCGCCTTCGACGGGTCCCGGTGCGCGACTTCGACGCGGCGGGGGACTCCCGCGTCGTCGACGCCATAGACGACCGCCCAGTCGGCTAGCTCGGCAACGCACAGGCGGGCGAGTGCCGACAGGGTTGCCGTCTGATCGAGCGACGACGTGAGCAGCGTGCTCGATTCGAGCAGGAATCGCAGACGCCGTGCAGCTTCCTCTGCCGCGGCGCGCGCCGCGTGCTCTCGGATGAGCTCACGGGCGTCGTGCTCCGCGCGCTTGCGCTCCGTCACATCTCGCAGCGACGCGATACAAGCCGCCTGGCCCTCCCACTCCGACTCCACGACGCGCATTTCGGCCACGCGGGTCTCGCCGTTGCATACGAGGTCGAGCTCCGTAGTCTCGCCCGCCACCAGCGGAAACCCGAATGGGCTGTCGAGCAGTTGATTCCGGCTGACGCCGAACAGCTTGGTCGCCGCGCTGTTCACGAACCGAACCACGCCCTTCTGGTCTACGACCACTATTGCGTCCGCGTTGCGCTCGATGACGTCGCGGAATCGAGCCTCGCTGCGTTCCAGCTCCCGCGTGCGCCGTTCGACCTCGCGTTTCAGGGACTCCAGCTCGTCGGCGAGCCGCGCGTGCTCCGTCGTGAGATGCATCAGCTTCGGCTGCTCGTCACTGGGCAGTTGCTCAGGACGGTCGGCGCCGGTCCGGTGGGCCGCGTCGGCGCTCCGCGACGTCCGAGCCCAGGGCGTCGCCGCGTCGGCGGTCGCCGGCGTCCGGCGCGACGGTACTGCGCCGCCCCTCGCCCAACTCGGCATCGAAAAGGCTCCAAATCCGCTCGAGGTCTGACGGCGAGACGTGGACAGGGCTGCCGGCGAGAATGCCGGTCACGTTGCGGAAGGGCCGACCGAGGTGCATCCCCTTCCGATCGATGGTGAACTCGCGAATGCCCCTGTCGTGCACCGAGCCACGCATCTTGAGCACGGTGATGCCGCGCTTCATCTCGCCGAACATCTCCACGTACCGCAGCAGGATGATCGAGTCCGTGAGGGTGGAAATATGGCCCTCGGTGATCGACGTGCCGCCCATGAGCGTCGGCGTGGTCGAGGTGAAAAGGCCCGTGATCTCCTGCTGCTTGATGAACGACGTGAATCCGATGACGAATTCGCGGAACGCCTTCATGGTGCCGATGCGCTCGAGCGCCGAGAGGCTG
>JBHELH010000136.1:0-6281 GCA_046263215.1 Gemmatimonadaceae bacterium
CACAACACCGACGCGGTAGTGAAAGGACTGACGTTGACGAAGCACTAGGTCATCCGACGCCGCCGTCGGTCACCCGGCGCGAAGCGTACGAGCGGGCCGCCGCGGATTGACAGGTTCGAGGATCGCTCGTCTCCATGGCGACGCGGGCTGGCGTGCTGTCGCTTGATACTCTCGTCCGACTGACGCGGGCCTGACGGGGACGCGCTGTCTAACGATCGTTGCAGCTGACAAGCGATCCTCTGTTGCGCCGCCTCCGGCGGCGCGACTTATTTGGCTCGCTTGCAGCTGAACTCTAGGCGTTAGCCAGCTACCGCTGTCGTCGTATGTCTCATTCGAGTTGTGAGCGCCTGTTCGAGCTCTTCGCGTGGGAGCATCGGGACCTCGTGTACCGCGTGCGGTTTCAGGACGGCGACGAGTTCGACCTCACGCTCATAACCGCCGGGCAGGATGACGGTGAGCCTCCACACGGTATCGCCTCGGTCGTACGAACCGTGAGACGCCGTGACGGGACCGAGTGGCCGGAACGCAATGCGATGTTCTTCCACCTTCCGGAGATCGCCGAGGTAGCCGACCCTGCCTCGGGCAACGTCCTCTACCGAGCTGGCTAACGACGGGTTGAAGCTGCCGAGCGATTCATGGAAGCTCGCTACGCTCGCATTTTGCTCGCCTCGCTCGCGGCTTAACTCCGGCGTTCGCGTCTTGCCTCGGCGCCGTGTTGGGTGTAGCGAGAAGTCGCGACGTGTATCCCGAGGCGAGCGGCCGATTAAGCTCTCGTCCTTTCGGTCAATATTCATCCCTTAGGCATGCCCTTCGCCAGCAGGGGGTGGATGGCCCAACCTGACGACCACCCTTATCCCGACCCTCGGAGTGGACCGCGATCGTCTCGTCCGCGTCTTGCAGACTCTGATCGGAAACGCGGCGCGACCGTCCGTGCAGAAACCGCCCTCCGAGCCAGAGACCACCTCAATGAAAGGCCGAAGCACCACACCGCCGTCGAGCGGCGCCTCCCCCACTGTTCCGCCCCTCGCCGACACCACACCGGCTGACGTCGCAGACGAATCCTCGACGCATGGCAGGTCGTCCAGCGCCGGCACGCGCGGGCATCCCGGCTCGGGTACGGAGCTGAGCACGGCCGACGTGGTTGGCGGCTCCAACATCGACCAGCTCCGCGAGATCATCTTCGGCGGACAGCTCCGCGAGTACGAAAGGCGTTTTGCCCGAATGGAAGCGCGCCTTGCCAAAGAACTGGCAGACGTCCGCGAGGAGGTCCGCGCCCGCTGCACGGCACTCGAGAAGCACGTTCGTGACGAGGTCGAGTCGGTGACGGTCGAGCTTCGGGCGGTTCAGCAATTGCGCGCGGTCGAGGAGAGACGGCTCTCTCAATCGATCGTCGATGCCGCCAAGGGAGCCGAGGACCGGATCGTCGCGCTCACCGAGCTGATAACCAGGGAGAATCGCGACCTGCGCGTACAACTGCGGGAGCAGACGAAAGCCATCACCGACGACGTGCAGCGCCGCCACGCGGATCTTCTGGCGCTCGCAGAGCGCGACGCAGCCGAGTTGCGCGACGGCAAGGCGAACCGAGCTGACCTCTCGGCGCTCTTCATGGAAGTCGCACTCCGACTCCGTGGCGAATCGGTAATTCCCGAATCGGGAGGGCCTAGTCGAGAGTGATTTTCGGCGCAGTCAGTTCAACGGATTGTCGGCGCGCTCCGTCTATCTCCGCTGCCTGTTCGTGCCTTCTCGGTAGCGGTCTTTGGATCTAGGCGCCTTCGCAGTCGCCGAGATCTTCCCGCTGAACCCTGGCTGTCTCACAACTGCCTCGTCGCTCACCGCGTCGAGCAGGTCGTCGCCGACCTCATAGGATCCGGCGAGTTTGCGACCGCGTTCGGCGGCCCCCACGGGCCAGCTGTCTAACGACGGGTTGAAGCTGGCAGGCGGGCTATTGTCTGCGGCCGCTCCGCGGCCGCACTATTTGGTCCGCCTGCAGCTTAACCCTGGGCGTTAGGCGTCCATACGGCTACGATGCGACGGTCGGGAGAAGACCGGCGCGGCGGTCCTTAGCCTCGGCGACTTTGCCAGATGGCCATGACACCGAGGCCGATGCAGAGGACCGAGCCGGCGAGGACGAGCGTGACCGCCTTAGCGGTAAAGTCGTTGAAGAACATCACGGTCACGGCCCCGTAGAGGAACGGCAGCATGACGCCCATCAGGATCAACTGGGCGCCCGCAAGGAAGGCGGTCCGCCGCCCCGTCCGGGCCCGCTGCGCCTCCGTCGGCTGAGGCCAGGCGTCGCGGAAGGGCCGCAGCCAGGCCACGTGCGGGAACCGGCGCGCGAGTCGCGACACCCCGAACACGAGCGCCACCAGCCCGCCAAGTACCAGCTGAAGTCTGTCATTCATGGTGGCGCACCTCGGGAAGCGCTGCGCACTGGGGGCACCGGAGGGAATCGCTGGTAGACGCCCCTCGCCCACGCACCGTAACGACGCCGCACCGCACGGCGCGCGGTGCCGCGGCGTATGTCCAGGCGGCCGACGTCGGATGGCCGCGCGCCGGCCGCCTAACATCGCGTTGCAGCCGGCGGGCGAGCTGCGGATTGCGCGGGCTGCGCCCGCGCTCTTACTGTGTTCGCTCGCGGCTGAACTTGGGCGTTAGGCTGCCGCCGAGCCACTTCCGTTGGTTGGTGCTTATACGATGCAGCCACGCACTCGTGAGGTCCTCGACTACCTCGGTACCTGCCGTTCCGAGCTCGAGCGGGCGGTTACTTCGGTGCCTGAGGCCCGGCGTACGCAGCGGCCGGCGGCCGATGCGTGGTCCGTGGCGGAGGTCCTCGAGCATCTGAACCTTGTCGAGGGGAGAATCGCGCGCCTGCTGGCCGAGGAAATTGCCCGCGCCCGCGCCGCCGGCTTGGGGCCCGAGGGTGACACGAGCCCGATCGTCCCGACCGTGCCGGTGTCGCGCCTGGCCGACCGCTCGGAGCGCATTGTTGCCCGCGAAAGCGCCCTCCCCACGGGCGTGTTGGCGCCGCACGCCGCCTGGAGTGAGCTGGAGGCGACGCGTCGCATACTCCGAGCGGCGCTCGTCGAGGCGGACGGGCTGGCGTTAAGCGAGCTCGTTCTCCCGCATCCGCGGCTCGGGCCACTCAACGTGTACCAGTGGGTCGTCTTTGTCGGCGCGCACGAGAGTCGGCATGCGGCTCAGGTTCGCGAGGTCGGCCGGATGCTCGAGCGATCGCCGGCGCGTACCCCCACATAGTCGGTTGTGTCCCGCGCCGACTCACGCCGCAGGCCGGACCCACGCGTGCGCGCGCGCCGGGCGCCCGCATCGGAGAACGGCAGGCATGGGCGAGTCGAGCCTTCGTGCGGAGTCCGACGCCGCGCGGCGTGCGAGCGCTGCGGGCGGGGGCTGACGGCGACCGCGACCAGCCGATATCACGACTGAGTCGTTCGGATGTGTGCCGGTATGGCCCTCGCAGCTCAACTAAAGCGTTAGGCAGCGATACGTTCGCCGTCGCACAACATTCAGAGCGCCCTCAGCACACTGGAGCTCCAGGATGACGGACGCGCCCTCGCGTGCATCGACCCGCAACTCGAGAGTCATTCGGGCTAGTCCCGAGGCGCTCTACGCGGCCTTCGTCGAGCCGACGCTCCTCGCGCAATGGTTGCCGCCCGCCGAGATGACGGGTCGCATCCACGAGTTCGACGCGCGGGTGGGCGGCGGGTATCGGATGTCCCTCTACTACCCGGAAACGGAACGCACGATGCGCGGGAAGACGAACGACGGGGAGGACATGGTGCGCGTCCGGTTCACCGAGCTCCGCCCACCAGAGCGGATCGTGGAGTCGGTCCGCTTTGAATCGGATGATCCGGCCTTTGGCGCCGAGATGACGCTGACCGTCACGTTCGACCGGGTGGCCGGGGGCACCGCGGTAACACTTGCATTCGAGAATCTGCCGCCCGGGCTGCGCTCTGAGGATAACGAGGCGGGGGCCGAACTGAGTCTGGCGCAGCTGGCCTGCCTGATGGAAGCTTGAGCAGCGACGAAGTCGCCGCCTAACGTACGTTGCACCTGTCAGCGCGACCGGCATCAGGTTTCTCGCTAGCACCATCACTGAAGTGCCAGCTCCTCGCGCTTGCTGAGGCGGAGCGCTGCAGGTGAACTCCGGCGTTAGGCGAGCACCCAGGAATTCCTTAGATGAAGATTGCAGCTACAGCGGTCTTGGTCCTACCAGCGCTCGGCGCCGCGTGCGCCCGGCCGTCGCCGTCAGTGCTCACGCGCGACCGACCGACCGCTCAGCCGGATCTCGTCACCGATTCTTCGCCTGAGCAGGCGAAGTTGGTGGCCGCCGCTTTCGACCGCGCGGATCGCCGTGCACGCGCTGTCATCGCGCATGTTCGCTGTGCTCAGCACGTGGGTGGGCTTCGGCAGCGGTTGGCATTCGGACCACTCGATTCGCTGGGCGGCACAGGTCAGTGCACGATGGCGGACGGTCGCTTTGTCGGCGTCTTCTTCGATGCGGATACAATGTTCACCGCGGTGTCCCGATTTGCCGCTGTGGACCTAGTCAGCTCCACGCGCCGTGTGGCACCGCTTGATACGGCGGGCATTCTCGCTGTTGCACGCGCGGCCCGCACTGCCCAACTGCGCGGTATGGGTGCATACGAGCAAGCTGGACGGCAGTACGCTCCCGTGGCTTTCCGCTTCGATGCTGACAGCATTGAGGTTTGGCTCCTCCCGCCAGCGGTGCTTACCGGTCCTCCACTCACCGTCGGAGGAGAGCGCGGGTACGTGTTCAGTCCTGACGGTCACAGGCTGGTGAGGGAGATCGATGCGTTCGATGCGCAGCGTACGGTTCCTCTGCCTGATACCGGGATGGTCCAGATCCCGAGCCGAGAGCGCATCGTGCCGAGTGTGACTGAAATGGTGCTTGCCAACCTTCTGCACGGGAGCGGTCGGCGTGTAGCGATCGATGTGCAGAGCGGACGACGATCAATGCTTGTGGGCGCAGGGAGTAGCGCCGTTTGGGTGCACCTCCCACGCAAGGACTGAAGGCAGTCACTCTCAGGTAGCTGTCGCCTAGCGATACGTTGCAGCTGACGGAGCGGAGGGCATGAGGTTGAGTGGCTGGACAGCACTACCGTGGCCGGCAGGTTACCGCTTGGTAGCTTGACCTCCGCAGCTGAACTCCGGCGCTAGGCAGCGACGGCCTGGAGGCGTGATTGAGAGTTCCTGTGGTCCGCGGCGTGATCGAGCGCCGCCTGCTGGTGAACTACCGGGTGGACCCGGCCGCCCTGCGCCCGGTGCTGCCGACGCCGTTCCGCCCGCAGCTGGTGGGCGGGGCGGCCATCGCCGGGATTTGCCTCATCCGGCTGTCGGGCATCCGGCCGCCCTATGTCCCCGCGGGCCTGGGCGTTTCCTCCGAAAACGCCGCGCACCGCATCGCCGTCCAATGGGACGAGGGCGGTACGACGCGCGAGGGGGTCTACATCCCACGTCGAGACAGCTCCTCGCGGCTGAACCGGCTCCTGGGCGGGCGTCTTTTCCCCGGCGTCCACCACGCAGCCCGCTTCGACGTGCGGGAGCGCGGAGGTGAGTTCCGGGTGCGGATGGACAGCGCCGACGGCGTCACCCACGTCCTCGTCGAGGGCACCCTCGCGCCGGCGCTCCCGGCCGGCTCCGCATTCGACTCGCTCGCCGCCGCCTCCGCCTTCTTCGAGCGCGGCGCCCTCGGGTACTCGGCCACAGCGCGGGCGGGCGTCTTCGACGGACTGGAACTTCGCAGTCTGGCCTGGAAGGTCGAACCGCTCGCGGTGACCGCAGTCGAGTCGAGTTTCTTCGAGGACCGCCGACACTTCGCCCCCGGCTCGGCCGAGTTCGACTGCGCGCTGGTCATGCGAAATATCGCCCACGAGTGGCACGCGCGGGATCAGCTGTGCCTTGAGTCCGCGGAGCCCGCTGCCTAGCGCAACCCTGAACGCGGATACTCAATGACGACCACTCATACGACGCCGCGGGTGACCTCGTTCGCCCCGCAGTTCCTGGTCGACGACCTCGCGCGCTCGATCGCCTACTACCAGCGGCTCGGCTTCACGTTCGGCGAGCCGTGGGACGGGTTCTACGCGATCGGCTCGCGGGACGGTCTCGAGCTCCACCTGAAGGAGGCGCCGAAGAGCGACGCGGAACGCCAGCACCGGCGCGAGCACGAGCATCTGGATGCCGCGGCCGGCGTCGACGGCATCGAGGCGTTCTACGCGCAGTGCGTCGCGAACGGCGCGACCATT
>JBHELH010000137.1:0-52312 GCA_046263215.1 Gemmatimonadaceae bacterium
CCGGCGTCATCTCCTGGAGGCAGGACGGGCGCCCGATTCAACGGGACGGGAAGTTCTTCGCGCGGTTCGTCGCCTACGTCGAGGCGAACACGGTGCGCGAGCGGCTCGACACGGTGGTCCCCGGCGAGTGGGATCTCACGCTAGAGCTGCTCCCGCCCATGCCAGGCGCGCCGGGCTCGGTGAGCGAGGACGAGACGCAGGTATCGTTCAAAGCGCGCTTGCAGATCCTCGGCGTGATCCGCGAGGACGTCGGTACGGGGCGCGACTACAAGAGCGCGGCAACGGACGCCTTCAAGCGCGCGGCGGTGCGGTTCGGCGTCGCGCACGAACTGTACAGCTTCGAGCAGAACTGGGTGCAGATCGACGGCGACGGAAAGTACGCGAAGCCGATCGAAGACCCAGCGGCCGCTTACGCGCGGCGGCAAGGGCGCACCGGGCGCACCGACGCTCCGCAGCACGGCGATAATTGCGCCGACACGGAGGTCCCGCAGGTCGTCGTCACGGACGGCGCTGCGGCAGCCGTCGGCCCGCGCGCGAGCGACGAGCCGAGCTGCCCGAAGTGCGGCGGCCGGATGTGGGACAACCGCGCCTCGAAGCGCAACCCGCGCGCACCCGATTTCAAGTGCCGCGACCGGTCGTGCGACGGCGTGATCTGGCCGCCCCGGCCGACGGCCACGGCGGCGACGTCGGGGCCGCGGACCAACGGCTCCGCGCCGCTCGTGCCGGAGCTCGAAGAGGTGTCGACCAACAACGCAGGGGCCGAGAACGAGGAAGCGCCATTTTGATGGCGCGTAGCTCGATCGCGTGAGCCAGTGCGTCGAACGGGGCGCCCACATCGTGGGGCGCCCCGTTTCACGCGTTCACGATGTCGCCGTGAGAGAGGCGGCAGTCGTTGACGCCTTGTAAATCGACGTGCCGGAGCCGGGAATCGAACCCGGACCCCCTTACGGGGACGGGATTTTAAGTCCCGCGCGTCTGCCGATTTCGCCACTCCGGCAACAAGCACAAGGAGGGTGGAGTGCGGAGGTGGAAGGCAGAGGCCTACCGGTCGGCTCCACCCGCCACCCTCCGCACTCCACCCTCCGAGAGCGGGAAACGGGACTCGAACCCGCGACCCCAACCTTGGCAAGGTTGTGCTCTACCAACTGAGCTATTCCCGCGTGCCGCCGGAATATAACCGCCGCCTGGAGAGGCGAACAGGAGGGCGAGCAGCGGGCGGTCGACGGGCGCTCACGCCTGCGCGCCGAGCGCGTGAACGGCGTACCACGCGCTCCACGCGAGCAAGCCGGAGAGCGCGGCATCGCCGCCGTTCGCGACGGCGCGACCATCGCCGTCGATGACCTCGGCCGCGAAGCCGCCGTCAAGCGGTGCGCGGCGCAGCCACTGGAGCACGCCCGTCGCGTCCGGGCCGAGGAGACGCCCACATTCCTGCGCCAGCGATCCGGCGTCGCGCCCGATCGCGCGCACTGTACGGCGGTACGATGAATCCTGTCGCTCGATGGTCTCGTAGAGCGGAAGCCAGAGAGCCGATCCCGCCGGATCGTCCGCGGACGTGACGCCGCCCGCGAGATCCACGGCCGAGGCGAGCGATCCGCGCGACCCTTCCACAGCGAAGTGGCGACGAATGGCCGCGCGAACCGCCTCCGGATCCTCGACGTCGCGCGCCGAGTCCTCGTCCAGCGTCCGACGGAAGACCTCGAGCGCCTGAGCGACGACGGCGTTCCCGTGGAGCGTGAACGGGTACGGTGCGGGCGCGCCAGCCGGATTCACCTCGGTCGAATAGAGGGGGACCCGCTTGTCGCGCCGATGCGCAACGTCGTCGTGCGAGAGATAGAGCGTGTCGGCGACCGCCGGCTCCTCGACGATCTCGTCGTCGCCGGTGTCGCGGATGTATCGATCGACGGCGAGCGCGTACGCTGCCGCTCCCTCGAGCGAGAACCCGGGCTCGAAGAGTGTGCCGTCGAAGTAGTGCGTGCCCTGCCCTGGCGCGTAGCCGTGAAGCTCGCACGTGCGGAGGATGAGCTCCCGTGCCAACGCGCCGTCCGCGAGCTGGACGGCCGGAATGATCCAGGCGAGCGCCTCCCAATCCCTGATCGTGACGCCCGCCGCGTGCCATGGCGCGCGCGTGCGCACGATGTAGTAATGCGCGTCGTCGATCGCGCGCCCGACGGCGTAGAAATAGGCGAAGAGCAGGTTTCGGTTGACGAGGCGGTCGACCGCCTCGTTGCCTGTCGACTGCTCGAGGCTTTGCAGCGCGTCACGCGTCGCCGCCAGCAGATCACGCCACCCGCGGCGACGGAGAGCGCGCACGGTGGCCTCGGCGCCGTCACGCTCCGGGCCCGCGGCGATGTAAAACGCGACCTGCGATCGGCCGCCCGCCTCGACCTCGATCGGCTGGCGAATCGCGAACGCCGGGGCTGCGCCGTCGCTGACCTCGACACTCGCGTCGGCGTCAGCGCCCAACGCGAGCGCCACCGGCGAAGGGTGCCCGCCCCCCTCGAGTGTGACCATGCCCGCGCCGACCCGATGCGCGCGAGGGGCGTCGTCCAACGACCGCGGCGTGCGGACACGGACCTGCCGGTGGCCGAGCGTTCCTTCGAGGGAGATCGTGGTCGCGATCGACCGGTCGCCTCGGTTCTCGATTGACATCGCGTACACCGCTCCGGCGACGTCCGCGTCGCGCCCATACGGGGCGAACAGCGTGCCGCGGACGATGAGCCCACCGACCGAGCACGTGAACGTCGGCAGCCAACCGAGCGCTCGTTCCCAGGTCATCGGGCCAGCCGAGAGCTCGCGGCGAGCGCCGTCCACGTCGACCGTGGGCCGCACGAGCGGCGGACCGCCGCCGGTCACGAAATCAGGCGATCCCGCGAACTCGATCGCGGCGCGAGCGCCGCGGTGCAGCACGCCGAGCGCGTGGAGCGAGCCGTCGGCCGGATGGATGCACGGCAGCGACAACCAGTGGTTACCGGTGATCTGCCAGGGGACCGAAGGCGGCGGGAACGACGTCACGGTGTCGCGCTTTCGCGCGTTTAGATTAACGGGCCGTGGGAAGAATGAATGGGCGCGGGACCCGCGTCAACGCTCACGCGCGGCCGCGCGGCGCGACTCGTGCGGTCGCTACGGATGCGCGGCGCCGCGTCGCAGTCGTCGTCGCCGCGTCCGCGCTCCTCGCGACGGAGGCGCACGCGCAGGCGCGCCTGACGCGGACCGAGGACGCGGCCCCTGTACCGCGCGGGTTCGCGCGACTGCGCGTGATTCCGTCGTGGTCGCGATTCGAGACGCATTTCGCAGGCTCGTCGGGTGACGGTGCCTCGACGGCTCCGCTCGCGAGCGCGATCGTGGCGGAGTCGCTCGGCGTCGTGCAGATCCCAGGCCTGGCAAGCGCAGAGGAGGCGCTGCGCACGCTGACGGGCGATCCGGCGTTCCGGTTGTCGCTGGGGCGTTCGATGGCCACCGCCGCTGCTCGTGTCGTCACGACTGCGTTCATCGCCGAGTACGGTTTGACGCGGCGCCTCACCGTCGGTGGCGTCCTCCCGGTTGTTCAGTCGCGCACCGAGCTGGTCGTCTCGCTGAACGCGGACGACGACGCGACCGCAAACGTGGGACCCAGCCCCGGGCGGATCAGCGAGACGGGTCGGCGCCCGGCGGATCAGCTCCAGCAGCAGCTGGGCAGTGCACGCGCGACGCTCCAGTCGCAGCTCGACGCGTGCGACCAGAATCCGTCCGCGGATCCCAGCTGCCCGACGATTCTGGCGAATCGCGACGACGTCGTGTCGCTGATCGCGGAGACCGCGGCTTTTGGTTCGGCGCTCGCGGTGTTGTTCGGGACATCGACGGCCTCGGCGCAGCCGTTCGTCGCGTTGAACGGCACTGCTGCCGCTACGGACATCAGCAACCATTTGTCGGCGATCCGAAACCGGTTGCGCGCGTACGTGGGGTCGGCGGCGGACCAGATCGTCGCCTCTGTGCCGGTCGCGGTCGGGCCCGCGGGATTCGGAGATCTGCGCCAGCTGCTGCTCGGCGGCGAGTTCGGAATGGCGCCGGACTCGCTCGGCGCGGTATACCGGCTGAACGTGGGGGACATCGAGCTGGGCGCGAAGTTCCTGGCGTTCGAGCGCGGGAATTGGGCGGGCACCGCCGGCGCTCCGTCACCGTGGATGCGCACGCGACTTTCGTTGCAAGCGATTGTGCGCCTGGGAACAGGTACGCCGACCCTGCCTCGCTTGCCGCACCGGTACCTCGAGTACGGGACAGGCGACGGTCAAACCGATGTCGAAGGCGCGGCGCTGCTCGACCTGGGACTCGGGCGTCGTATCGTAGTCGCCGCGGCGGCACGTTACACCGCGCAGCTCGGAGCGGTCGACGCCGGGCGAGTCCCGGACGAGACCGGCGTCGTCAGCCCGTTCACCCCGCTCCATGAGGGGACGCGCCGGCTCGGCGACGTCTTGGTGGGCGAGCTCACACCGCGAGTGCTCATCGGGCGCTACTTCGGGGCCGACGCGCACTATGCGATCATCGTTCGCGGGGACGACGAGTATTCGTCCGCGGACGGCGGTGCGCCGCTCCGCCGTGGCGGATTCACCGAGCAGCGCGTCGGCGTCGGAATCACCTACTCGACGCTGCGCGGCGCACGCGGGCGCCCGCCGCGCATTCCGGTCGAAGTCAGCGCGGCACGCATCGAAACGATAGCCGGGTCGAGCGGCGCGGTGCCGCAGGCGTGGCGGAACCAGATCGAGCTTCGGCTCTACTACAGCCCGTGGCGGCGCCGGTAGCGCCGGGTGCTAGCGTCGACGCGGCCGGCGCGACGGCGCGGAGGCCGCGAGCGCGGTCTCGGCAGAGGCGGCCGTCTCGAGCAGCTCGCGCGCGTGCGCGCGGCTCGTCTCGCTCTCCGGATCTCCGCCGAGCATGCGCGCCACTTCCGCGACCCGCTCATCGCCGACGAGGACCGCGACGTCGGCCGCGGTGACGCCGCCGCGGGCGCCTTTGCTCACCACGATGTGGTGGTGCGCTCGCGCCGCGATCTGCGGCAGATGCGTGATCGCAAAGACCTGATGGTACGCCGCGACCCCGCGCAGCGTCTCGCCCACCTGCAACCCGACGCGGCCGCCGATCCCCGAGTCGACCTCGTCGAACACGAGCGTCGGCACGCGATCGAGACGCGCGAGAATCGTCTTCAGCGCGAGGGTCACACGGGATAGCTCGCCGCCCGACGCGACGCGCGCCAACAAGCGGGCCTCGTGGCCGACGTTGAGCGCGACGCAGAACTCGACGCCCTCCGCCCCAGCGGCCGTGATCTCCGGCAGCGGGACTAGTCGCACGGTGAAACGGCCGTCCGGCATGCCGAGCGCGGGCAGCCTGTCGTCGACGGCGGCGCCGAGTCGGGCGGCCGCCTCCGTCCGACGCTCGGTCAGCTGGGACGCCTGCGCCTCCAGCCGCGCGCGGGTTTCCCGCTCGCGCGCCTCGAGCTGACGGAGGTCGAGGCCTGCGGAGTCCACGAGGTCCAGTTCCGCCTTCGCGCGTCGGCCGGCCTCGATGACGTCGGCGAGTGATGGGCCATATTTGCGCGTGATCCGGAAGAGGACATCGCGCCGACGACGAACCTCCTCCAGCCGTTCCGGGTCGAGCTCGACGACGCGGCCGTACTCGTCGAGCTCGCGCGCGAGCGCCTCGAGGTTGTAGAACGCGGTGTCGTACAGCTCCTGGAGTCGCTGAAGCGTCGGGTCGATCCGTTGCAGCGCCGCGAGCTGTCGCTCGACACCCGCCAGATCGTGGAGCACCGCGTCCTCATCGCCGTCGAGTGCCGCGACGATGCCTCCCGCGATCGACCGCAGCTCTTCGGCATGCTCGAGCCGGCGCGCTTCCTCGTCGAGCCGCGTGTCCTCGTCAGGGTCGGAGACCCTTGCCTCGTCGATCTCTTTGACGACGTGGCGCAGGTAGTCGGCGCGCCGCTCGGCTTCCGCCCGCCGGCGCTCGAGGTCCGCGATCTCGCGTCGCACACCCACCCATGCGGTGTGGGCGTCGCTCACCTCCTCGGCGATCGCCGTCGCGCCGGCGAACGCATCGAGGATCTCGCGCTGCGAGTGCGGATCGAGGAGTGTCTGGGCCTCGTGCTGGCCGTGCAGGTTCACGAGACGGCGTCCGACCTCGGCGAGCAGACCGGCGCTCACCGGGGTTCCGTTGACCCACGCGCGCGCGCGCCCCGCCACGGCGACCTCGCGTTTCAGCACGACGAGCAGCTCGTCGGCGTCGATGCCGCGCTGGTCGAGCAGCTCGGCGACGTCCGGATGCTCGGTGATGTCGAACGTGCCTTCGACGGTCGCCTTGTCCGCGCCCGTGCGAATTAGATCAGCGCTCGCGCGCTCGCCGAGCAACAGCCCGAGCGCGCCGACGATGATCGATTTGCCCGCGCCGGTCTCGCCCGAGAGCACGTTGAAGCCCTTCGCGAGGGGGAGCGAGAGTGACTCGATGATCGCGAAGTTCTTGATCCGAAGCTCGGTCAGCATGACGTGGGCCCGTCCCGCTCGAGGAGTCCACCCCAGCCGAGCTTCCGGCGCATCGTCGAAAAGAAGCTTTGGCCGGAGAAGCGGACAATGATGACGTGGTGCGCCGCCCGGCGGACGACGAGCCGTTCGCCCGGCGCGAAGTTTGTGCCGCCCTGACCGTCGACAGTCACCCACAGCTCCTCCACCGCGTCGTCGGCCTGCACGGTGACTTCGGCGTTGGGTGCCAGCAGCAACGGGCGGATCGCGAGCGCGTGTGCCGAGATCGGCGTGAGTAGAATCGTCTCGAGCGTCGGCACCACGACCGCCCCGCCGGCGGACAGACTGTACGCCGTCGAGCCAGTGGGTGTCGCCACGATCACGCCATCGGCGGAGTAGGCGCCGACCGGCTCGCCGTTGGCGGTTATGCGCAGGGGCACGACGCGAGCGAAGCCCCCTTTGTGAAGGACGACGTCGTTGAGGGCGAACCAATGCGCACGCTCCGCCCCCGACGCGTCGTCGACACACGCGCGAAGCGCCATGCGCGGCTCGGCCTGATAGTCGCCGGCCACGAACCGCTCCAGTGCCGACGGGAGATCCGTGGCCGGGCAACAGGTCAGGAACCCGAGCCGTCCCAGGTTGACGCCAACGATGGGAACGGCGCGCCCGGCGAGAAACCGGGCGGCGCGCAAGAGCGTGCCGTCGCCGCCGAGCGTGAGCATCGCGTCGATGTCGTCGGGGGACGAGAGGCGCTCGGAGGCGCCTGGATCGGCGAGGCCGTCCTCGAGGAAGAGCCGCACGCCGAGTCGGGGCGTCAGCTCAGCCAGGCCGTGGAGCACGTCCGGCAGCCCCTCGTAACCCCGGTGGCCGACCACCCCCAGGCGGATCACCCGGCCATCGCCTCACTTTCGCGCAGCGCTCGCACCCGGTCGGCGATTCCGGCGGCGTCGAGCCCGCACAGGGCGAGCTGACGCTTGCGCGCCGCCGCGTGGATCACTCGGTCGGGCACGCCGTGAACCGTAACGCGCACCGTCGGGTCGTGCCGCTCGATGACGGCGCTCATGAACGCGCCGAAGCCGTTCACTACCGTCCCTTCCTCGACGGTCAGCACGTATCGGTGCTCGGCGAGGACCGCGGCGAGCGTGACCTCGTCGTACGGCTTGAGGAAGCGGCAGTCGACCACGGTCACGGAAAGCCCTTCCTCCGCGAGTGCCTCCGCGGCGGCGACCGCCGGGAGCACCATCGTCCCAACGGCGAGGATGGCGACCTCGGACCCCTGGCGCAGCACCTCCCACGTACCGTGCGCCGTAGGCGCGATGTCGGCGACCGCCGGAATCGTCGCCTCCGGTGTCGAGTCGCGAGGGTAGCGGAGGCAGAATGGTCCGGCGTCGTGGGCGAGCGCCGCGCGGAGTAGCGCGAGCATCGATGTGCCGTCGCGTGGCGCGGTGACTACCATCCCGGGTACGGCGAGCATGTACGCGATGTCGTACAGGCCCATGTGCGTCTCGCCGTCTTCGCCGACGAGTCCCGCGCGATCCATGCAGAACACGACCGGCAACGACTGGATCGCGACGTCGTGGATGATGTTGTCGTAGGCGCGCTGCAGGAACGTCGAGTATATCGCCACCATCGGGCGCAGCCCGCGCGTCGCCAATCCCGCCGCAAAGGTGACGGCGTGTCCCTCGGCGATTCCGACGTCGAAGAAGCGGCTCGGATGCGCCTTCGCCACCGCGTCGGTACCCGTGCCGCTCGGCATCGCGGCGGTGATCGTCACGACGCGGTCGTTCTCACCCGCCAGGTCGGCCAGGCCGCGCCCGAATACCTTCGTATACGTCATGCCGGACGCCGCTTGGTGCACGCGACCCGTGGCCGGATCGTGGCCTGGCGGAAGCGCATGCCACTTCTCGGTGTTCTCGCCGGCTGGGAATCCCTTCCCCTTTTGCGTGACGACGTGGACGAGCCGGGGGCCGTTCATCTCGCGCACAGCGGCCAGCGTGTCGATGAGCGAGCCGATGTCGTGGCCGTCGATCGGGCCGAAGTAGCGGAACCCGAGCTCCTCGAACAGAACGCCCGGCGTCAGGAACGTCTTGACGCTCTCCTCCCACTTCCGCATCAGGGTTCCAATGCCAGAGAGCGGGCCCGGCGCGTTATCGGCAAGGTCCCCGATCGCGGAGCGGAGGCGGTTGTAGAGGGGATTCCGCTGAACGGACACTAGGTACTTCGAGATCGCCCCGACGTTGGGGGCAATCGACATCTCGTTGTCGTTCAGCACGACGACGATGTCACGGTCGGAGTCGCCGGCGTTGTTGAGGCCCTCGTAGGCGAGGCCGCACGTCAGCGCGCCGTCGCCGACGACCGCGACAACCTTGTAGCCGTCGCCGCGCACGTCACGCCCCGCAGCGATGCCGTAGGCGGCCGAGATGGCTGTACCGGCGTGCCCGGCGCCGAAGACGTCGTACTCGCTCTCCGTGCGCTTGAGGAACCCCGATAGGCCTCCCTCCTGGCGCAGCGTCTCGAGGCGCGAGTTTCGGCCGGTCAGCAGCTTGTGCGGATAGCCCTGGTGACCGACGTCCCAGACGAGCTGGTCGCGCGGCGTGTCGAAGGTATAGTGGAGCGCGATCGCGAGCTCGACCACGCCCAAGCCGGCACCGATGTGCCCACCCGTCCTCGAGCACACGTCGATGAGCCGCGCGCGCATCTCGTCGGCGAGGGAGCGCAGCTCGTCGCGGCTGAGGCGGCGAAGATCGGCCGGCGAGTCGATACGGTCGAGAATCGGGATCTTGATTTCAGACATTTGGCCGTCGCTCCTCGAAAGCTACGACAAGCTACGCCCGGCGCTCGACGGCGAACCGGGCCAGCCGCTCCAAGGGCGGCGTCAACAGGTCGGCCTCGCGCAGCACGTCGCAGGCGGACGAAGCCAGCGCGCCGGCTCGGCCGGCCGCACCTCGTACCCCCAGCAACGCCGGATAGGTGCTTTTCCGGAGCGCGACGTCGCGCCCCGCAGTCTTGCCGAGCTGATCGGTGGTCGCTGTGACGTCGAGCACGTCGTCTGCGATTTGAAAGGCGAGACCAAGCGCCGTACCGAACCGGCCCAGCGCCGCCTCACGCGTCGGACCGGCCTGCGCTGCCACCGCGCCGAGGCGCGCCGAGGCCGCGATGAGCGACCCCGTCTTGGCGAGGTGAACCTGCTCCAGCTCGGCCAGCGCGAGCGGCTTACCTTCTCCCTCGAGGTCAAGTAGCTGTCCCCCGATCATTCCGCCGGCGCCCGACGCCTGCATGAGCTCTCTAACAATGCGCGCGACAACGGGTTCCGGCAACCGGAGCCCGAGCGCGGCGTCGCTGGCGGTGCAAGCGGCGAGGGGCACCATCGCCAGGCCCGCCGCCGTCGCCGCCGCGATGCCGAACGCGACGTGGGCCGTCGGCCGGCCGCGACGTATGTCCTCGTCATCCATGCACGGCAGGTCGTCGTGTACGAGCGAGTACGCGTGCACTACCTCCACGGCCGCGGCCAGCGCGGCCGCGTCCGCCCGCCCACCCGCCGCACGGTATGCGGCGAGCAACAGGAGGCCGCGGAGGCGCTTCCCCCCGCCGAAGAGGGTGTACGAGACCGCGTCCCTCACCGGAGCAACGAAACGCTCGGCGTAGGCATCGAGGGTCGCCGCCAGGGCCGCTTCGATCGCGGCCCGATCCTCGGCTGCCGCCCAATCCGTGTCGTCAGCCACCAAGGTCGGTGAGCTCGAACGAGCCGTCCGCGCGCTCGACGAGCCGTTGCACCTGCGCCTCGACGCGGGCAAGCTCTCCCGCCGCGCTGCGCATGCACTCCAGCCCCTCCTGGAACAGCGCGAAAGCGCGTGCGAGCTCGAGCTCATCGCCTTCCATTTCGGCAACGATCGCCTCGAGCCGGCGGAGCGCGTCCTCGAAGGTCACGTGGGGAACGGATGCTGGGATTTCGCCTCGGCCGCGAAGGCCTGCGGGTCGCCCCAATCCACCGACTCGGCTCGGGCATTGACTCGGCCATCGCGGAGGAGAAGCTCGAACGCTTCCCCGGAGGTGAAGCGCGCCACCGACGTCAAGGCGCTCCCGGCCGGAGAGCGCGCGACGCCGTAGCCGCGGGCCAGCGTCGCGAGAGGGCTGACGCCGTTCAGGCGCGCGGCGGCCGTCTCGAGTTGTGCACGTCGGCGCTCGGCGACGCGACGCGACGCGGCGAGCACGTCACGCACCCGGGTCGCGAGTCGCGCGCGAGCGGAGGCAAGCTGTGTGTCGACGGCGAGACCGAGGCGGCCTGCGAGAGCGCGCAACTCCACGGCGGCTTCTACGTGCGCGCGGACTGCGGCCTCCGCGGCCGCCGAAGGCGTCGGCGCGCGGAAGTCGGCCACGAGGTCGCAGACGGTCACGTCGACTTCGTGTCCGATTGCGGAAATCGTCGGCATTGGACAGCCCGCCAACGCGCGCGCGACTCTCTCGTCGTTGAATGCCCACAGGTCTTCTCGCCCGCCGCCGCCCCGGCCAATGATGAGGGTGTCCGCGCCGCCCCACCGGGCGGCGCGCTCGATGGCTTGCGCCAGGGCGCGCGGCGCGCCCTCCCCCTGGACCGCCGTCGGAATCAACACGACACGAACGCCGGGCGCTCGCCGGCGAAGTACGGCGACGATGTCGTGCAGAACCGCCCCGTCGCGGCTCGTTACTACCGCTACGCAGCGCGGATAGCGAGGCAACGGCCGTTTGCGCTCGGCGGCGAGTAGGCCGGCTTCGCGGAGTGTCGCGACGGTGCGCTCTAGAGCCTTTCGCCAGAGTCCATCGCCTTCTGCCTCGAGCCGCTTGACGGCGAACTGCATCTCGCCGCGTGCCGGGTACACCGTGAGCTGACCGAGCGCCGCGACGGCCATCCCATCGTCCGGCGGCGCGGGAATCGCCCGTCGGTCGCGAGACCAGACCACGCAGCGTATCTGCGCGGTCGCGTCGCGCAGGCAGAAGTACCAGTGGCCGTTCCGGTGCGCCTTGAAGTCGGTGACCTCGCCGCGCACCCAGAGCGGGATGATCGCGCCCTCGAGGACGTCGCGCGCCGTCTGCGTCAGAGTCGCGACCGAAACAGCGGAATCGACGGATGCCCCGGGAAACAGTGGTCCGACCTCCTCGACGAGGCTGCGTACCGCGTCCTCGGCGTCGAGCATGCCCGGCGACCGCGCACGTGCGCCGACGGCAGCGTCGAACAGCTCGAGCTCCGCCATCTCCGTGGCGCGACGCGCACGACGGTGTCGATGGGTCACGTCGGCACCGCCCGGGATGCTGCGCGAACGGTGTTCGTGAGCAGCATCGCGATCGTCATCGGGCCGACGCCGCCCGGCACGGGCGTTATCAGCGACGCGACACGGCTCACCGCCTCGAAGTCGACGTCGCCCACCAGGCGCGCGCCGACCCTCGCCCCCCGGTCCGGGACTCGGTTCATCCCGACGTCGACGACGACAGCGCCGGGCTTCACCATGGCACCGGTGACCATTCGCGGCCGACCGACGGCGACGATGAGGATGTCGGCCCGTCGGGTGTGCGCGGTGAGGTCGCGCGTCCGACTGTGGCACACCGTCACCGTCGCATCCGCGGACGGCGCGGACTGCATGAGCAGCGCCGCGAGCGGTTTGCCGACGATGTTGCTCCGGCCGACAATTACGCACTCGGCGCCCCGCGTCTCGACACCGTACTCGCGCAGCAGGAGTTGAATCCCGGCAGGGGTGCACGGCGCGAAGCCGTCGGTCGATCCGGCGAGAAGCTTGCCGAGGTTGACGGGGTGGAACCCGTCGACGTCCTTCTCGGGGTGAACTCGATGGACCACCGCCTCGGCGTCGAGGTGTCGCGGGAGGGGCATCTGGACGAGGATCCCGTGGACCTGAGAGTCCTGGTTGAGCCTCTCGACGACGGCGAGAAGCTCCCCCTGTGACGTCGCGGCCGGGAGCTTCCTCGTCGCGCTCCGGATTCCGACCTCCGCACACGCTTTCTCCTTTGCCGCGACGTAGACTGCGCTCGCCGGGTCGTCGCCAACGAGGACGACCGAGAGGCCCGGCGTCGCCCCCCGCCGGGCAAGGGCCGCGACCTCGGCCGCGACCTGTGCGCGCACGCGCCGCGCTACAGCGGCCCCATCGAGGAGTCGCGCCACCGGGCCGTCGGCGCGTTCCCCTCCCGGCGCCGCCGGCACGGCCGCCGAGCCGGCGTCAGCGCGCAAAGTCCACCGCGCGTGTCTCCCGTATCAGCACGACCTTGATCTGTCCGGGGTATTGCAGCTCGGCCTCGATGCGGCGCGCGATCTCCTCGGAGAGCGACGTCATGCGCACGTCGTCGACATCGTCGGGCGTAACGATCACACGGATCTCGCGCCCGGCCTGGATGGCGAAGACCTTGTCCACGCCCTTGTAGCTGGACGCGATGCGCTCGAGACCCTCGAGACGCTTCACGTAGGTCTCGAACGCCTCGCGGCGCGCGCCCGGCCGTGACCCGGAGATCGCGTCGGCGGCCTGGACAAGCACGGAGATCTCGCTCTCGTGCGGCACGTCGTCGTGGTGCGCGGCGATGCAGTTGACGACCAATGGGTTCTCACCGTACTTGGTCGCGACCTCGACGCCGAGCTGAACGTGCGTGCCCTCATGCTCGTGAGTCAGCACCTTGCCGACGTCGTGGAGGAGTGCCCCGCGCTTCGCGAGCTGGACGTCGAGCCCGAGTTCGGCCGCCATGATCCCGGCGAGCCACGCCACCTCCTTCGAGTGCTGCAGGATGTTCTGACCGTAGCTGGTCCTCCAGTGCATGCGGCCGATCAGCTTGATCAGCTCCGGATGGAGCCCGTGAACGCCTGCCTCATACGCGGCCTGCTCACCCACGTCCACGATCTGTGCGTCAACCTCCTTTCGCGCCTTGTTGACGACCTCCTCGATCCGGCCAGGGTGGATGCGTCCGTCCGCGACCAACTTCTCGAGCGCGAGGCGGGCGATCTCCCGCCGGACTGGGTCGAAGCACGAGACGACGACGGTATCGGGCGTGTCGTCGATGATGACGTCGACCCCGGTGGCGAGCTCGAACGCGCGGATGTTCCGCCCTTCGCGGCCAATGATTCGGCCTTTCATCTCGTCGTTGGGGAGGGACACGGCCGCGACGGTCGCTTCTGCTGTATGCTCGGCCGCGATCCGCTGGATCGCGAGCGCGACGATCTTCTTCGCCTCGCGCTCCGCGTTGCGGCGCGCCGTTTCGCGGATCTCGCGGATCGTGTTGGCCGCGTCGGCCTGGGCCTCTTCCTCGAGCCTCCGGATCAGCTCTGCTTTCGCCTCCTGCGCCGACAGGCCGGCGAGCTGCTCGAGGCGACGGCGCTCCTCGGCGATCAGGCGATCGAGCTCCTCCTCCCGCTGCGCCAGCGTCTTCTCGCGGCGGCCGAACTCACTAGCGCGCCGGGAGAGGTCTTTGTCGCGCTGGTCGAGAACCTCGAACTTGCGGTCGAGGGTGTTCTCGCGGTCCGCGAGCCGGCGCTCCTCCCGTTCGATCTCGTCTCTCCGGGAGCGCGCTTCCCCCTCGAAGGCTTCCCGCAGCCGAATGATCTCTTCCTTCCCGGCGACGACCGCCCCCTTCCGGAGTGTCTCCGCCTCGCGCTCGGCGTCGCCCACCAGCCTTTTGGCCGTCTCTTCGGCGGTGGACTTCGAGGCAGCCTGCCGGCGGATCTCCGCGGCGACCCCGGCGCGCTTGCCGCCGATGAAAAACGCCGGCCCGGCGATGAGGAGAACGCCAAGCGCGGCGACGAGCGTGCTCACGTCCATATGGATCTATGCTCCACCGCAGCAGTGCTGCGGGCGAGGATGGGAACGTCGCCAGGCTGCCGCGCCGAGCACCGCGTTCGCCGGCCTCGCCCGAGCGCGCGCCGGCGTGGGGCGCGTGCTGGAGGGGCTAACTATAACGCGCGCTTGCAGCTACAGCCTGGCGGACACCAGGGCAAAACTACGTCCGCCGAGCAGAAAAGGCAACAAACCGTCAGTTGGTCGTGTCGACTTCGGCCGGATGCAGAGCCTCCGCCTCGACCACCTGACCCACCTCCTGCGTCAATGAGCGAAGGCCGGCGGTAAGCTCCTCGGCCGCGTCGCGCGCCTCGAAGAGGTCCCCGGTAATCTGCAGCCCGGCGAGAATCGCCGCCCGGTGGGTTTCGGCGACGTGGCCGCCCGCAAGGACCTGTCGCACCGCTCGGTCGAAGTACTGAGCGATCGCGCGCGTGCGGTCAGGACTCGCGTCCGTCCGAACTGTGTATTCCTCCCCCAGGATCCGGACTCTGACGGAATTCTTTTTTGTGTTCACCGTTCACCTCCGACCTGGGTTTGTTGGCGGAGGAAGTGAACCCGCTCGAGCATCTGTCGCGCACGAGCAGTAGCCGCGGCGAGGCGTTGCCGAAGCATCGCGTTCTCGCGCTCGAGGTTGGCGAGCCGGAGCTCGAGGTCAAAGGCCCTCAGGTCGGGGGCGACGGCGTCACGAGCCGGGTCCTCGAGAAGCTCAGGCTCCTCACGCCGTTTGGTAGCCGCGAGCTCTCGGGCGGCCCGGCGGACGACGACTTCCAGCTCGCGGAACGCCGCGAGCTCAGGCCGAACGCTGTCGGACGCCAAGCTCAGCCTCCAGGGCTCGAAGAATCTGCGCGCGCCGCGCGTCGACCTCCTTCGAGGTCAACGTGCGGTCGGGGTGTCGAAGGGTGAGACGCCAGGCGATGCTCCGGTAGCCCGGGTCGACACCCTTCCCGGAGTAAAGATCAAATATGACGATTGACTCGAGGAGATCTCCGGCGACGCGCCGAATCACGGCCTCCACGTCCGCGGCCGTCTGACTGTCGCGGACCTGGAGGGCGAGGTCGAACAGCGCGGCCGGCGTCGCTGGGAGTGGCCGGTACCGCGACACAATGTGAGAAGTCCGGTGCTCGTCGGACCGGCCGTGCGCATGCCGACCCGCTGGGGCGACTTGCGCGGCGTCGACCGCGCCTAGCGACAGCTCGACACCAAAGGCAGGAGCTGCCGACGCGGACACGGCAGCTACGATCGGGACCGTGCGAACGATCCCCTTCGGCGAGCCGTCGATGAGTATTTGCCACAGCGAGCCGTCGCCAAGATCTGCGGCCGGCCGGAGCTGGGAGGAGCGTTCGGGGTATGCGGACCGCGCCACGAGCTCGCCGAGATACTTGGCGTCCCATTCGTCGAAAAGTTCGGGGTTTGGCGCGGTGAAGTGCGTCGGCGCGCGGTGGCCCATGACGAGGCAGCCAACGCGTAGCTCCTCCTCGGGCATCGCCCCGCGCCCCGGTCGGAAGACGTGGCCGATCTCGAACAGGCGAAGGTTCCCTTCGCGGTGCGCGAGGTTATGCTCGGCCCGCCGCGCCAGCGTGTCCAGCACGTCGCGGCGGAGATAGGCCTCGTTCTCGGCAAGCGGGTTCGTTACGCGGACGAAGCCCCGGTCGGCCCCGGCGACGAACGGCATCGGGCGCGCCTCGAGCAAACCCGCAGCGACGAGCGATTCGCGGACGCGCTTGGCGACGAGCCACTGCGGGTCATCTGGGACACACGTCGGGCGCGCCGGACGGAGGTCGTCGGGAAAGGTCTCATAGCCCCGAAGCCGAGCGACCTCCTCGATCAAGTCGATCTCGGCGACGACGTCCGGCCTCCAGGTCGGCCGACGGACCTTGAGGTCCTCACCGCGACCTTCGACGGTGAACCCGATCGATCGCAGCAGCGCCGCGATGGTCGCCGCGGGTACTGGCTCCCCGAGCACGTGTGCGACGCGCTGAGACCGCAGCGTGAGTGTTGGGCGCGCCGAGTCGCCGGCGTACACGTCGGCCGGCGCAGCGTCGATTGCTCCGCCGGCCAAACCGATGATCAGCCGTGCGGCGCGCTCGAGCGCTAGCGGGGCGAGGGCCGGATCGACCCCACGCTCGAAGCGGTAGCTCGCGTCCGTCGATAGCCCGAGTGTCCGCCGCGTGGCGCGAGTACGCCCGGGATCGAAGCTCGCAACCTCGAGGAAGAGATCAGTGGTCGACGCCGTTACCTCGCTCTCGACACCGCCCATGATGCCCGCGAGTGCCTGTGCGCCGTCTGCGTCGGCGATCACTGGCATGGAGGCATCCAGCGCACGGTGAGCTCCGTCGAGAGTCACCAGGCGCTCGCCGGGTCTCGCGGAACGAACGACCACGGTGCCTCCGCGCAACTTCGAGAGGTCGAAGGCGTGCGTCGGCTGACCGAGCTCGTGGAGGACGTAGTTCGTCACGTCGACGACGTTGTTTATCGTGCGCACGCCGACCGCGCCGAGCCGCTCGGCAAGCCAGGCGGGGCTCGGCCCGATCGTGACGCCGCGAATCACGACTCCCATGTAGCGCCGCGCCAGACGCGGGTCGTCGATCCTCACTCGCACGCCGCCGGCTCGCGCCTCCGGATGGCCGCGCAGCGGGGGTGGCACGGGTGCGTCAGTGCCCCCGCGAGAGGGGACGACGAGGCCACGGCCGGTCACGGCGGCAACCTCGCGCGCGACCCCTAGATGTGAGAGGAGGTCCGGCCGGTTGGCCCCGACGTCGATCACCAGCCGAGTGTCGCCGGAGCGAACCGCCCGCAGGAACGGCGTTCCCGGCCGGACGTCGACGTCCAACTCGAGAATGCCGTCGCTGTTCTCGCCGAGCCCGAGCTCGCGGGCGGAGCAGAGCATGCCTTCAGAAACGGCGCCGCGAATCTTGGCGCGCTCGATCTTTCTCCCGTCCGGCATCACCGTGCCGACCGGAGCGAAGGGATAGAGCTTGCCGGCTTGCACGTTCGGCGCGCCGCACACTACGTCGAGCGGTCGTCCACCGCCGGCGTCAACCTTTGTCACGGACAGGCGGTCGGCGTTCGGATGACGTGTCGCCTCCAGGACGCGCGCGACGACGATCGGCGCCAAGTCGCTACGCAACGGGACCACCTCGTCCACGGTCGCCGTGCGCGACGTGATCAGATTGCGCAACTGTTCCGGACTGACGTCGATCTCGACGAAGTCGCGGAGCCACTCGTACGAGACGTTCATCGCGCAACCTGCTCCAGGAAGCGGACGTCCGAGTCGTAAAGGGTGCGGATGTCGGGAATGCCGTAACGGGCCAGCGCGATCCGAGCTGGGCCCATGCCGAACGCCCATCCCGTATAGCGCTCGCCGTCGAGCCCCGCCGCCTCGATCACGTTCGGGTGCACCATCCCGCTGCCGAGAATTTCTATCCACCCCGTGCCCTTGCACGTCGGACAGCCGCTGCCGTCGCAAACGCCGCAGAGGACGTCCATTTCGGCCGACGGCTCGGTGAACGGGAAGAAGCTCGGACGGAATCGGGTCCGAGCGGCGCCGAAGAACCGCTGCGCGAAGCGCGTCAGCGTCGCCTTCAGGTCGACGAACGTCACGCCCTCGTCGACGGCGAGCCCCTCGATCTGCGCGAACATCGGAGCGTGCGACGGATCGAAGAAGTCGCGACGGTAGACATTGCCCGGAATCAGGACCCGCACCGGCGGGGGGTAGCGCTGGAGTGTGCGCACCTGAACCGGCGACGTATGCGTACGAAGCAGCACGCCGTCGCCGAGGTAGAGCGTGTCGTGCGCATCCAGCGCCGGGTGATTCTCCGGGAAATTCAGCGCGGTGAAGTTGTACCAGTCGGTCTCCGCCTCCGGCCCTAGCGCCACCGTGAAGCCGAGCTCACGGAATATCCCGTCGATCTCCTCGATGACGAGCGTCACCGGATGCTTTGCGCCCTCCCAACGCCGGCGCGCGGGGAGCGTGAGGTCGCTCGGCCGCTCGGCCGCGGCCGACGCCGCGCTGAGCGCCGACTTGCGTTCGGCGTGGAGGGTCTCTACGCGCTGCTTCACCTCGTTGAACCGCCTGCCGGCGGTCGGGCGATCCTCGGGCCCAAGAGATCGCAGCGCCTGCTGCAGCGCCCTCAAGCGTCCATGCACATCGCCGAGGTATCGCACCCGCGCCGCCTCAAGCTCCTCGAGCGTGCGCGCAGCGCCGAGGTCGCCGGTGGCCTCGGCCTCGAAAGCGTCTGCTTGCTGGGTGAACCTCTCGAGCGGTCCGGAAGCTGTCGTCGTCACGGTCCTCGGTGACAGTTCGGCAGGGATGACGCGGCCGGCGCGGAGTGAGACTCCTTCGCCGTCGCCGGGGCAGCGCGGGGGCGCTGCGATCGCGCAGGCTACCGGTGAAGGTAGCCTGCGCGGGGGTCGTCTTACGCGGCCGTGAGCGCGGTACGCGCCTGGTCGGCGAGCGCGGTAAAGGCCTGCGGGTCCCGCACGGCGAGGTCGGCCAGCACCTTGCGATCGATCTCGATGCCGGCTTTCCGTAGGCCATTCATCAACGCGCTGTAGCTCATGTCGTTCTGGCGCGCCGCCGCGTTGATGCGCGTGATCCACAGGCGGCGGAAGTCGCGCTTGCGGTTCTTCCGGTCGCGGTAGGCGTAACGCCATCCGCGCTCGACGGTTTCCTTCGCGGCCTTCCACAGCTTGCTGCGGCCGCCGTAGGCGCCGCGGGCCGCCTTCATGATCTGCTTCTTGCGCTTGAGCCGCGGGACGTTCGATCTGGCGCGAGGCATTGTGTGCTCCTTACGCCTGCAGCAGGCGCTTAAGGGTCTTCGCTTCGCCGCGCGTCTTGATGATCGCTTGTCGGCGAAGGCGCCGCTTCCGCTTCGGGTCCTTCTTCGTGAGGATGTGCGTGTGATAGGCACCGCGGCGCTTCACCTTCCCGCTGGCGGTGACCTTGAAGCGCTTCTTGGCGCCCGAATGGCTTTTCATTTTCGGCATTCTACGCTCCTTTACTTCGGCGCGAGGATCATCGTCATCGACTTGCCCTCCAGCTTCCCCGCGCTCTCGATCCGCGCGACGTCGGAGAGCTGGGCCGCGACGCGGTCGAGCACCGCCTGGCCGAGCTCTGGGTGGGCGATTTGCCGCCCACGGAACATCATCGTGACTTTGACCTTGTTCTTCTCCTCGAGAAACCGGCGCGCGTGGCGGGTTTTCCTGTCGAAGTCGTGATCGTCGATCCCCGGTCGGTATTTCACTTCCTTTAGCTCGATGACGTGCTGCCGCTTCTTCGCGAGCCGCGCTTGCTTCGCCTGCTCGAACTTGGACTTCCCGTAGTCCATGATGCGGACTACTGGCGGGCGAGCCGTCGCCGCTACCTCCACGAGGTCCAGGCCGTGCTGGTCCGCCTGGGAGAACGCCGCCTCGAGGTCCATGATCCCGAGTTGAGCACCATCCGGTCCGATGACGCGCACTGGGCTGATGCGGATCTGGCGGTTGACCCGCACGCGTTTTGTCGTGTCCTGAATACTCGGCCCCTCGCGAGAGAGAAAAAAAGCGGACCCCCGGGGTCGGAGTCCGCAAGAGGCGGCCGCGCGCTTCGTCGAGCGGCGCGGCGCCGAGATCGAGAACTCCTGCAGCACACCCCGTCAACTCTCGGGGGCCGGAGGGTGGGAGCGGCGACGGCCGCTCCGCTTACCACGTTGTCGGGCCGAAACTTAGCGACCGCCGGCTCGATCTGTCAAGAAACCGCCGGGACCGGCGCGCTGAGGCTGTATGCCTTTCCATCGAACGCCACGCGCCCCCACGCAGTCGCCGCGTCATGCTCGAAGACGACAAGCCACTCCTCCTCGAGCGCCCGACGGAGGACACGACGCTTGCTCTCCAGAGTGACGAGCGGCTCGACGTCGTAGCCCATGATCCAGGGAAGCGGCAGGTGCGCCACCGTCGGCACGAGGTCGGCGAGATAGAATGCGCGCTCCCCCGCGGACTCCAGCAGGACGCCCTGGTGGTGCGGGGTATGTCCCGGCGTGCGGAGGAGCGTCACGCCGGACGCGACCTCCTGCTCCCCGTCGGCAAAGTCGAACAGACCGCGGTCGGCGATCGGGACGAAGTTATGCGGGCAGTAGCTCGCCGCCGTTCGCTCATTCGTGTGGGTTGCGTAGTGGTACTCGCCGCCCTGAACGACGTACCGAGCGTTGGGGAACGTCGGGCGGATGACGCCGGAAGCGTCGCGCCAGGTGTTGCCGCCCGCGTGGTCGAAATGCAGGTGGCTGTTGATCACGAGCACAATGTCCTCGGGACGAAGGCCGACCTCCCGCAAGCCGTCCTCGAGGCGCGTGCGGCCGTCCGCGCCGCGGTTCTCGATCCCGTAGATGTCGTGGAACTTCGGGTCCTCCTTGTTCCCCGCCCCAGTATCGATGAGGATTGGCCCGACTTCGTGCTCGAGGACTAGGCAGCGCATCGCCAGCGGGATCCGGTTCCGCTCGTCCGGCGCAATCCGCCGCTCCCAGAGTGGCTTGGGCACGACGCCGAACATCGCACCACCATCCAAGCGCTGGCCGCCTGCATGGACGGCATGTATCCGCCACCGGCCGAGCGCGCGACTCTGGACCAGCGGCGGCGACGCCTGCGTCATGCGGTGGTGTCGCGGCCCACCGGTTGGGGGCCCGCCGGCGGGCGCCGACGCCGGCGGCGACGGGGCGCGGGCGCGAGAAGCACGTCGAGATCCTCCCACGTCTCGCAACCACGATCGCGAGCGGCAGCCAGCAGGCGAACGAGTACGTTCGCGGTCGCAATCGCGTCGCCCGCAGCTCGGTGGCGCGGCGTGATCTCCACGCCGTAGTACATGGCGACGTTGTCCAGCGACCGACTGCGCAGCTGCGGCAGGACCTTACGCGCGAGGCGCACCGTGCACAGTCGGGGCCCGTCGAGCGCGCGACCGGTCGCCCGCTCGATCTCGGCGGTCAGGAAGCCCCAGTCGAATCGGGCGTTGTGCGCCACGAAGACATGGCCACCAAGGACCGACAGCACGCGCTCGCAGACGGCGCCGAACGGCGGAGCATCCTTAACCATCCCCCACGATATGTTCGTGAGCGCGGTGACCCACTTCGGGATCGGCCGCTGCGGGTTGACCAGCGTCTCGAACACGTCGGCGATCTCGCCGCGTCGAACGAGAACGGCCGCGATCTCCGTGATTCGGTCGCCGTGCTGCGGGCGACTGCCGGTAGTCTCGAGGTCGACGACGACGTACGACAGCTCGCTGAGGCGGGCCGCTGCACAGGCGGCCGGTCGACCTGTCTGGCAGATCGTCCACAGTCCGGCGTCGTCCCGCCCGATCGTCGGAACGTCGGCGAGTAGCGCCGCGGCCATGTGCTCGGCGACCGTCGCCGGAACGTGTGGAAGCTGACAAACCGCGGCGACGAGATCCTGTGCGCGGGCCGGGCCGGCCGCGAGGTAGTCCAACGCGCGCGAGACGAGCAGCGCGTCGCCGGGGCGGGAGACCAGTCCGTTGAACGCCCGCGGAGCGCTCGTGGACGTCGTGTGAGCGAGCATCGCGTCGAAGTTAAGCGGTTCGGGGTCACTGACGCGACTCACGTCGAGCCGCGAGCGTCACTGCGCGGACGACTCGTCGAGCTCGGCGCATCCGTCGTGACTGGTGCGGCCCGGCAGGCACTTCTAACTTGTGAACGGATTCACAAGCCGCCGCGCCGTGAAACGCATCGCTGATTCGACGGTCCGTCGCCTGTCACTGTACCTGCGGTATCTGGAAGACGCCGAGGCACGCGGGCTCCCGACCATCTCGAGCGACGAGCTCGCCCGTCGCGGCGGAACGACCTCGGCCCAGGTGCGGAAGGACCTGTCGTTCTTCGGTTCGTTCGGCAAGCGCGGACTCGGCTACGCGGTGCCAGAGCTCGCCTCGCGGCTTCGCGAGATTCTCGGACTCGAGCGCGACTGGCGCGTCATCATCGTCGGCGCCGGGAAGATCGGCGCGGCGTTAGCTGGGTACCGCGGGTTCCACCAACGCGGCTTTCGCGTGATCGGCGCGTACGACACGAGCCCCGAGAAGGTGGGCCGCGAGCTCGACGGCGTGACGATCCACGACATGGGTCAGCTCGAGCGCGACATCGCACGCGACCGGCCGCACATCGCGATCCTCGCGATTCCCGCCGACGAGGCGCAGCGGGTCGTCGATCGATTGGTCCGCGCGGGAATGCGCGCCATCCTCAACTTCGCGCCGGTGCAGCTTCAGGTGCCGGCCGAGGTGGCGCTCAAGACTGTGAACATGGCGATGGAGCTCGAGGGACTCTCGTTCGCGCTCACCAACCGCGATTAGCCGATGACGTAGTCCGCCGTTACGGAGGCGCGGGGTGGTCGAGACCCGCCGACGCCGCGCCGCGCATGAGAGCGGCGAACTGCAGAGGCGTCAGCGTCTCGGCCCGCGCGTTCGGGTCGATGCCGGACGACTGGAGCAGCGCCTCCGCATCCTCCGGCGGCACGTCGTAGAGCGATCGTACGACGCGCCGCATCTGCTTGCGACGGAACCCGAAGGCCCCCTGAGCCAAGGCGCGGAAGCGCTCCTGCTCCGCCGGTGCGACGACGGGGTCGACACGCGGCTCGACGCGAACAACGGCACTCTCGACCCGCGGCGGCGGGTGGAACGCGCCCGCCGGCACCTTGAAGAGGCGCGCGACGTTGGCCAGCGCCTGTACGTTGACAGAGAGTGCGCCGTAGCTGGCGCTCCCCGGCGCGGCGACCAGGCGGTCCGCTACCTCCTTCTGGACGAGAAAGACCGCGCGCCGCGCGCGCGGCGGTCGGAGTGCGTGGAAGAGAATCGGCGTCGTGATGTAGTAGGGGACGTTCCCGACGAGGAGGTAATCGTCCGTCTTCGCGACCGCCGCGAGTGGCGAGTCCAGGACGTCGGCCTCGACGACTTCAATCCGCGCGTCGCCCGCGTAGCGCTCGCGCAGTCGCGCCGCGAGCGCGCGGTCGTATTCGATCGCGATCAACCGGCCGGCGCGCGGGAGGAGGTGCTCGGTGAGCGCCCCGCGTCCAGGCCCAACTTCGACGATCGTCTCGGTGCCGGACGCTTCGAGCGCGCTCGCGATGCGAGAGAGAACCGTACCGTCGGTGAGGAAGTGCTGGCCGAGACTTTTCCGGATCGGCGGGAGGTCATCTGCGCCGACTCCGCCGGGCTTGATACGGCCGGCCGGACGCCGGCGGCGAGGCGCGGGCATGGCGCTGCGAATCCGGCTAGCTCCGCAGGAGCACGAGCGTCAGGTCGTCGCGTCGCGGCCCGTCGCCGGTATGCCGTCGCAGATCCTGGAAAACCCCCTCCAGAATCTGGTTCGGCGCGCGGGTGCGATGTCGCTGGATCGTCTCCAGTACCCGCGCCTCGCCCAGGCGTTCGCCGTCCGGCCCTCGCGCGTCACTGATGCCATCTGTGAACAGCACGAGGAGGTCGACGCCGACATGCCACGGCCGCTCGGCGGTCGTCGCGGCGATCGGCACCATGCCGATCGGCGGGTCGATGGCGGCGAGGCGCTCTGGCGGCCCATCCTCGCGGAGCACGAACGCGTGCGGGTGCCCGGCATTCGCGTAACACAGTGTGCCGGCCGCGCGGTCAATGATACCGTAAAAGGCGGACAGGTACATCTCGGTCGTCGCGAGTTCCCCGCTGACCGACGCGAAGAGCGCGCGGAGCATCGCCCCGGGATCGGGGTTCGCCTGAGCGTGGATGGCCGCTGCGCTCATCGTCAGCGCCATAATGAGCGCCGCCCGGTAGCCGTGGCCGGAGACGTCGCCGATCATCACACCCGTCCGCCCACCCCCGAGCGGGAAGAGGTTATAGAAGTCGCCGCCGACGCTCTCGGCCGGGATGACGCGCGCGGCGACCGTGGCGTCCGGGGCGACGACGCTCGCGGCAGGCAAGAGCTTCATCTGCAGGTCATGCGCGAGGTACATCTCGTGCGCGAGCTGCTGCTGCGTCAGCGATTCGCGCACGAGTCGCGCGTTCTGGATCGCCGTGCCTACCTGGGTGGCGATCGCGGCGACGAGCTTCAGGTCTCCCGCGGTGAACGCCTGACCGGACCGCCGGTCGGAGAGATTCACGACGCCCAACGGCTCCGAAGGTTGTCGCGGAGCCGTCCAAAGGATCGGGACCGACAGCATCGCCCCGCGGCGATACCCGGTCTCGGCATCGCACGGCGACTCCCCGTCCTCGACGATGACAGGGTGGAGACCCCTGAAGACGCGGGCCGAGACACTGCACTCGTCGGACACGGGGATGGGCGGCACCGCTCGCGGGTCGACGCCGATCGCGGCAACGACTTGCAGCGTGTCCGAGGGCGCGTCGTGAACGAGGATCGACGCCCGACGCGCGCCCACGGTCTCGGAAACCTCGCGGAGGATCGTGCCCGCCGCCTCCTCCAGCGACACGGTCCGTCCGAGAATCTCGCTGATCGTGTAGAGAAGGTTGATCTCCTCGTAGCGCTCCGCGAGCTCGCTGGCGGCGTGCTCCACCTCCATCGTCGACTGGAGGTACTGCGCCACAACCGGCAGCATCAGGTGGAGGTGATCGCGCGGGCGCGTGCCTGGAATGGCGCAAGGGCCGATGGCAAGCCACGCGGGACGCACGGCGGGGACGCCGGCGATGATCACCGGACCGACCGGTGACGTCCAGTCGACCGCAGGGTCGTGCGGGGCCGGAAGTCTGCCCGTGCGCGGCGCCGGAGCGCCCGCCGTCGCGGCATCGACGGTCGGCGGCGCGCCGGGCGTGGTGGCCCGCCAGACGGCCGCCTCGCACCCGGTGACGGCGCGGAACGCGGCGAGCACGGTGTCGATGTCGCTCACCGGCGATTCAACGTGAGCCGCACGACGTTGCCTTCCTCGTCGTAGCGCTCGACGCTGTCCATGAGGGCGCGCATGAGAAACAAGCCGCGGCCATCCTCGCGCTCGACGTTTTCCGGTCGGGTCGGGTCGCGTGTGCACCGCTCGATGTCGAAGCCGCGGCCCTCGTCCTTGACCTCCATGACGAGCTGGCGTGCCGTCACCGACGCGCGGACGTGGACGTGCTTGCCCGGGTCCTCGCCGTTCCCGCGAAGGATCGCGTTGGACAGCGCCTCCGTCAGCGCGACCGGCACGTTCAGCATGACGTGCCGGGCGTCGAAGCTCATTTCGGCGACCTGGCGGCGGACGATCTCGACGACTCGCTCAATGTAGCCGACGTCGCTCGGGATCCAGACCTCGATCGCGACGCGGAAGGCGGAATCGGACGGATCGCCGGCCTGCTCCGCCAGCCGGGTGGGTACCGGGGTCATCGCTACCTTCGGCGGCGCGCGGGCGGCGCGGCCGCCGCGCGCTCAGCGCCTCGCGCGCCGGTGTGCGATCCCCGAGCGGTCAGAAACTCTCGAGCGCACGCTCGCGCGTGTCGGCGATTTGGAAGAGGGTATCCAGCTTCGTCAGCTCGAACAGCGTCTTGAGGTCGTCGTTCAGGTTGGCCAGACGGAGCTCGCCGCCTTGCTCGCGAATCTTCTTCGAGAGGGACACGAGCACGCCGAGGCCCGAGCTGTCGATGTAGCCGGTCTGCGAAAAGTCGATCAGAAACTTCTTCTCGCCGCGCTCCAGCTCGTCGAGGACTTTCTGCTTCAGCTCCTGCCTGTTACCGACGATCAGCTGGCCCTCGACGTCAACGACGACGATTTCGCCCTGCCTCTTGATGGTGAAGCTCATGGCTCGGTGTCTCCTCAGGGACTGCGGCGAACTCTAGGCGGGCGGGGCGTCCGCCTGCAAGGCCGTGATGGCGGCAACGTTGATAATGTCCTCGACGGCGGCACCGCGCGACAGATCACTGCACGGCTTTCGCAGTCCCTGCACGATCGGCCCGATCGCGCTGGCGCCGGCGAGTCGCTGGACGAGCTTGTAGGCGATGTTTCCGGCGTCGAGGGACGGGAAGACGAGTACGTTCGCCTGGCCCGCGACACGACTGCGGGGCGCCTTGCGCGCGCCGACGGCGGCGATGAGCGCCGCGTCCCCTTGCAATTCTCCGTCCACCGCGAGCGCCGGCGATCGGCGGTGGAGCTGGGCGGTGGCGTCGCGAACGGCGTCGACGGATGGGCCGCTCCCGCTGCCGCGCGTGCTGAAGGAGAGCATCGCGACGCGCGGCTCGTCGCCGACGATCCGGCGGCGGTCCGTCGCCGCGGCGAGCGCGATGTCGGCGAGCTGCGACGGGCTCGGATACGGCACGACCGCGCAGTCGGTGAACGTCAGCACCTCGAGGTCAGTCCCCCCGCGGAAGGGCGGCGTGATCATGTAGAACGCACTCGACACCGTCCGCACGCCAGGCGCGGGGCCGATGAGCCAGAGTGCGGCGCGGAGCACGTCGGCGGTCGTGTGGGCCGCCCCGGCAACGCAGCCGTCGGCGTCACCCCACCGAACCAGGGCGTCGGCGAAGTAGAGCGACGTCCGCGCCAGCTCGGCGGCGCGTTCGCGCGTCAGGCCTTTCTGCGCGCGCGCCGCGAGCAGCTCGTCGACAACGTGCTCCGCCCTCGCGTCTGACGCCGGATCGACGAGCTGCACGCCGGTCGCCGCGGCCAGAGGGTGGGTCTGCGGGGCCGCCGGGTCGAGAACCAGAATCGGCTCCACCATGCGGAGCCGCGCGAGCTCGGTCACCGCGTCGAGCGTACGCGGGTCCGAGCTCTCGGGGAAGACGAGTCGGCGCCTGGACGCGCCGGCGCGCGCCCGGACTTCGTCGAGGAACGTCACGCGCGGGCGAGCTTGGCGCGCAGGGCCCGGGCGACCGCGGGGTGCACGAGGGAGCTGACGTCGCCGCCGAAGCGGGCGACCTCGCGAACGAGACTGGCGCTGATGTACGTCGTGTCGAGCGACGGGATCATGAAGACCGTCTCGAGTCGCGGCGACAGGTGCCGGTTCATGAGCGCCATTTGGTACTCGTACTCGAAGTCACTCACGGCGCGGAGGCCACGGATCAGCAGCGACGCGCCAATCTCGCGCGCGAAGTCCACCAGCAGCCCCCCGAAGGGACGTACCTCGATCTGCTGCGGGTAGTGCGCCATCGTGGCGCGCACCAGATCGACGCGCTCCTGCACCGAGAAGAGGGGCTGCTTCGCGACGTTGGTGGCGACGGCGACGACGAGACGCTCGACGAACTCGAGGCTCCGCGCCATGATGTCCTCGTGCCCGCGTGTGATCGGGTCGAAGCTGCCGGCGTAGATGGCGACGCGGGACACGGAGCAGGGTCGAGGCTGGAGTGTGGAGGGTGGAGCCGGCCGCGGTTCGGCGCGCGAAAGATAGTGAAGAACGTCTGAAGAGCCACCGGCGCCCGATCAGCGCCGCGATGCTCCACGCTGCGCTCCACCCTCTACGCTCCACCCTCGATCTCATAGAACGTCACCGCCGTGCCGCCGTAGCGTCGCGACTGGCCACCAGCGGGCATCCCTTCGCCCGCGCGGTGCTCGATGCCGATCACGCGCGCGAACGGCGTCGCCTGCCAGAGCTCCGCGACTCGCGGGGCGGCGCCGAGGCCGTACGGCGGATCGGCGAACGCGACGTCGAACGCGTGTGCCGGCAGCGCTTCGATGAACCGCAGCGCGTCGGCGCGGCGCACCGTGGCGGCGTCCCCGGCCCCGAGGGCATCGATGTTGTGACGCAGCGCGCTGAGACTTGCGGGCGCGATCTCCACGAAGACAGCGCTCGCCGCGCCGCGAGAGAGCGCCTCGAGGCCGAGCGCGCCGGAGCCGGCGAACAGGTCGAGGACTCTGGCGCCGGGGAGGTGGCGCTGCACGATGCTCATCCAGGCCTCGCGTACCCGGTCCGCCGTCGGCCGCACGCGATCGCCTGCCGGCGCCTTGATCCGGCGGCCGCGCCACTCCCCGGCGACGATGCGCACCGCCTACACCTTGCTACACCTTGAAGTCGGCGAGCCTACCTTGCAGGCGAGTCTCGCCGTTCCACTCATCGCGCTCGAGCCGGAACGCGACGTCGAACGGCTGCGCCGCGGGGATCTCCGCGACACGCGAGGCCATGTCCCACCCGAGGACGACGAACTCGCCGCGTGAGGTCGCGAGGCGCAACTTGAGCCCCGTCCCGCCGACGATCCTCGGCGGTCCGGCGAGCCGCACCTGTCGCGCGACGAGCACGGGCGCCGGATTCCCGACGCCGCATGGCTCGAGATGGCGGAGAATCGCTTCCAGCGTCGGGGTCACATCGTCGAGCGATACTTCGAGGTCGACGTGGAGCTCCGGGACGAGATCCTCCGGGTCGAGCCGCTCCCGCGCGACGGCGTTGAAGCGGGACGCGAACGCCGCGACGCGGTCGCGGGCGATCGTGAGCCCGGCCGCGGCGCGATGCCCGCCGTAGCGCAGCAAGAGGTCGCGCGTCTGGCCGAGTGCTTCATGCAGGTCGAAGGCGCTGATCGAGCGTCCCGAGCCCTTCCCTTCCGGTCCATCGAGCGCGATGAGGATCGTCGGCCGCCCGAACTCCTCGACGATCCGTGACGCGGCGATGCCGATGACGCCGGGGTGCCATCCTTCTTCCGCGAGGACGATCCCACTCGTCGCGTCGAGGTCCAGGCCGGCGACCAACTCGCGCGCGCGGGCGACCGTGCGCTGGTCCTCCCCCTGCCGCCGCCGATTGAGCTCCTCCAGCTCGCGAGCGATCGCGTTGGCCTCATGCTCGTCGCGCGAGAGTAGGAGCTCGACGCCACGCATGGCGTGCCCGAGGCGACCGGAGGCGTTGAGCCGCGGGGCGAGCACGTAACCGACTCGGCCCGCGGTAAGCGGCTTCCCCTGAAGCCCGGCTGCGCGCACAAGGGCGCGCAAGCCGACATTCTGGGTCTCGTTGAGGAGCTTCAGGCCGTACCGCGCGAACACCCGGTTCTCGCCGCGCAACGGCGCGATGTCGGCGATCGTCGCGAGCGCGACGAGGTCGAGCATGCCGAGCACGGGATTCTCGTTCGCGCCCATCGCGCGGGTGACGGCCAGCGCGAGCTTGAAGGCGACGCCAACGGCCGCGAGATCCTTGTCCGGATACGCGCACCCGGGCCGCTTCGCGTTTAGCACGGCGAGCGCCGGGGGAAGCTCGCCACCCGGCAGGTGATGATCCGTGACGATGACGTCGACGCCGGCCGCCTGCAGCCTCTCAACGGGCTGTCGGGCGCTCGTGCCGCAGTCGGCTGTGATCACAACCCGCGCGCCGGCCGCGAGCGCGGCCTCGACTCCGGCGGACCCGAGGTCGTACCCGTCCAGCAACCGGTGCGGGATGAACGGAACGACCCGCGCGCCGAGCGCTCGCAGCGCACGTGTGAGGAGCGTGGTCGAGCAGATGCCGTCCACATCGTAGTCGCCGTGGACCATGATCGTTTCCCCGTCGCGCACGGCGCGGGTGATCCGCTCGACCGCGCGGTCGAGCTCCATCATGAGCGTCGGCTCGTGAAGCTGGTCCAGGCGCGGCCGCAGGTAGCGCTTGGCAACGTCCGGCTGGCCGTGGCCGCGCGCGGCAAGCAGTCGGCAGATCGGCTCCGGGAGCAGCAACTCACTCATGAGCCGGGCGACAACGGCCGCATCCGGCGCCGCGGAAAAGACCCAGCGGCACGCCGGCCGGGTTCGCGGGGCAGAGGCGGTCACGTGAGAAAGCTACGGGCCCGCGTCCCCCCCAACAAGCATCGCCGCCTTGCCGCCGACACCGCGGGAACGCGGGCCTCCCGCGCCGTACGCAGCGCTCCTACACGCGCAGATGCAACGCGTCACGCAACGTCACCGTGATCGGGGCGCCCAGCGGTACGCAGCTGTCGTAACGCGCGCTCGCTCCGGCGGCGGCCGCGCCGGCAGCCGCGCCGACGGCGGCGCCGATCACCGTCGACTTGGTGTCTTTGCCGAGGACCTGGCCGGCTACCGCGCCGATCGCGGCCCCGCCGGCGATCTTCTGCGCGTCCTTGCTCGCTGATCCAACGCGGACGCGGTCGACACGCGACGCGACCGCGGTGCCTGCGACGGGATACGTCCGTCCGTCGATCGTGATCGAGTTCAGCGAGAACTCCATCGGCGCCGCTCGCTGGTTCCCGGAGCGCGCGGCGCCGACAACCGACAGCGACGCGGATGCGCCGGCGGGGATCGACGCGCCGTTCGCCCCGGACACCGGGGCGGTAACCGTACCGGTGACGCGGTCGCCGGCCTTATGCGTGTTCGTGCAGACGCGCGTATCGGCGCGCAGCGGGATCGTCGTCCCGCCGGGCACGACGCCCGCCGCCGCCGCGACGGCGGTCGGTTCGTCGACGCCGACGGTGTCGACACGCTCCTTGACAATACGGAAGCGCATCCCGCCGCGAACGCGAGCGATGTCCTCGCGGTTACGTTCCACGAGCTCGGCGTTGGTCGGCGGCACGTTCCGGTAGCGCGTCCGCGTGCGGCGTGGCGCCGCGGAGGGCGATGGCGCAGTGCCTGCCGCGCGTTCGCCGGCGCGCCCGCCCGACCCCGCCGACCTGCTTGACCCACTGGACCGGCCCGGGCTGGCAGACGTGCCCGCAGACGCGGTCGGGTTCGAGCGCCCGGATGCAGTGGCGACGAGTGCCTGGTCGAGCGCGAGCGTCGTCAACACGTAATCACGCGCGCTGACGCCGGCCCGCGCGAGCGCCGCCCGCGCGCGCGGATCCGACTCCAGGTACTGCACGGCGCGATTCACGTCCGCCTCGCTGAACCGAGTCGGGTCGAGCGCCGGCGGCTCTCCGAGGCCGCTGATCGCGTCGAGGGCACGTTGTGCGGCCGACCACCTCTGGTACCGCTCCGGAGTCACCTCGTAGTTGAGGGCGTCGACCTCGATTCCTCCGGCGTCGCCGCTCGCAACGGCCGTGTCGCTTGCGGCGCGGCCACCGCCGCACGCGCCCGCTAGCACGCCGATCGTGGCGACCGCACCCACCGCGGCCGCCGCATTCAGCGAGCGTCGCAGGATCGTCGAGAACCGTGTCACGATGCTCATCGAGTCCACCTCGTTTCCGGCGACTGGTTCAGCCGCGTCCGCCTGACGGGTCTCTCGCGCGCCCGGCCGCGGCGCCAACTACGGGCCCACCGGGTTTACCGGAATGTCTACTAGTGCAACATCCGGACGCATGAGCCGGCCCCGGCACCGGTGCCGGGCAGACCAGGCGCGGCACCGCGTCTCGGGGCTCCCGGTGGCAGCCAGCTCGACGCGCCGACGCCGCATCGGCATCGCCGCGCGCGCGCGTCTACTCCGGGGCGTAGAGGAGCACGCCGCACCCTTCGCAGATCTCGACCGCGCCAGTGCCCATCATCGCGGTGCGGCGCTGCATCGGGATCATCGTGTCGCAGTGGCTACACGAGACTCCGCGCAGTGGCACGAGCGTGTGCTCGCGTTTGCGCGTGCGAATCCGCTCGTAGCGGCCGAGCAGCGCGCGCGGCACTCGCTGCGCGCGATCGTCGCGTCGGCCCCGGGCCTCGCGCAGCCGCGCCTCGAGCGCGGCACGGTCCGACGCGAGCGTGGCACGCGCCGCCTCTTGCTCGCGCTCGAGCTCTTGCACCGCGCGCTCGCGGTCCTCGACGGCTCGGCGCATCTCACCGACGCGGCGGCTCATCGCATCGAGCTCCCGTTCGACGTCGGCGATCATGCGGCGGGCCTGGTCCAACTGCGCCATCGCCGCCGTCGCCTGACGGGCGTTGCTAACCGTGTCGAGCTGCGCCTGATGGCGCTCGTGCAGCTGCCGGTGCTGCGCGATCCGCGACTGCAGCTCGCGATAGCGTCGCTCCTCGAGATCGAGCTCGCGTCGGGCGTGCGCGGCGGCGGCGAGCTCGCGATCGCGCGCTTTCGCCAGGGCCTCGAGGCGCGGCGCGAGATCCCCGAGCCCGCGCTCGAGCGAGTAGATCTCGGCGTCATCGGTTTGCAGCTCCAGGAGCGCGGCTACATCAGGATGCACGAACCCTCCGTCATTCTGGTCGCGACGGGCGGAAGCTTTTCCACTGCGCGATGCCAAGCGCCTGGAGCTCCAGCCGCAGCCGATCCTTCTCGCGCGTCAGGCGGTCCTTTTCCGTTACATCCTCCGTCAAACCAAACTCGCGATCGATCTCGGCGAGGCGCGCTCGAAGAGGCCGCGCCTGCAACCTGGCGACGCATCCGTCGATCAGCGGACCCGGGTCATCGAGCCCGCCGCGGTCGGCCAGCAACGCCTGAAGCTCCTCTAGCGCAGCAGCGTCGAGGGCCCCGGCGAGGGTCTCCACAGTCGCGTCGCTGCCCTGCGCCACGAGCGCCCCGAAGATCTGGCGATACCGGACATCACGGAAGCTAGTCTCTCCAAGCCGCTCGGCAATCGACTCGATGTGGTTCCGGTAGTGCAGCAAAGCTCGGAGAAGCTCGCGCTCAGCCATGTGTTCACCCGCACTGAACGGGCGTCGCCGCTCGCGTCGCGGCGCAACTCGCGGCGGCGGCTGGCGCGGCGCCGGTGGCACGCCCGCACGCGTGTGCGGCGTCCGCCCAAGCTCGTCGCCGGCCACCTCCCGAACGAGTAGCTCCCGACTGACACCGGCGGCGTCCGCGGCGCGACCGAGATAGAGGTCCTGCGTGATCGGATCCGCGGTTGCTCGGATGGTGGGCAGCAGCCGGTCGAGCGCCTTCCGTTTGCGTCGCAGATCCGCGAAGTACCCTCGACGCTCGAGGATCTGGACTTTGCGGTCGAAGACGTCGACGCTCGACCCTAGCTGCGCCTCCAGCCCCGGCCCCCCGTGCTTCGTCACATACGTGTCAGGGTCTTCGCCCTCGGGCAGCGTCACGACCTGGACCGAGGCGCCTTTTGCGAGGAGGGCGTCACCTGCCCGGAAGGTCGCGCGCAGCCCGGCCTCGTCGCTGTCGTAGAGCAGATAGACGTTCCTCGTGTAGCGCGTGATGAGCGCTGCCTGATCCTCGGTCAGCGCAGTACCAAGGGGCGCGACTACGGCCTCGACCCCGGCGGCGACGCATCTTAGCACGTCGAAGTAGCCCTCAACAACTAACACTCGGTCGTCCCGTCGAATGGTGTTCTTGGCCCAGTTGAGGCCATACAGCATGCGACCCTTCGCGAACACGGGGGACTCGGGTGAGTTGAGGTACTTGGGCTCCCCCTGTCCGAGCACTCGCCCCCCGAACCCGACGGCGCGCCCCTGCGCGTCGTAGATCGGAAACATGAGCCGGCCGCGGAATCGCGCCCGCGGCTCCTCCTCCTGGTCCTCGCGCCGGACAAGGAGCCCTGCCTCCAACTGCCGCTTCTCGTCGAAGCCGAGCGTCGCCAGATGCGCGCGCAGCGCTTCCCCCTCGCGTGGGGCGTACCCGAGCCCGAAGCGCTCCGCGACGTCGCGCGAGACACGTCGCGCCGCGAGGTAGTCGCGCGCCCCGGCTCCCGCCGGGTCGTCCCATAGCGTGCGGGAGACGAATTCCGCGGCGGCGGCGACGACCTCCCAGAGCGGCTCCCGGGGGTCGGGGCCGTCCCGCCGCATCGGGACGTCACGCACTTCGATCCCGGAACGGGCGCCGACGAATTTCACCGCCTCGACGAAATCGAGGCCCATCCGTTTGCGCACGAACGTGAAGACGTCGCCGCTCTCGTTGCACTTGAAGCAGTGATAGAACCCGGTGCGTGGGTTGACGGCGAAATTTGGGTTCTTCCCCTGATGGAACGGGCACGGCCCGCGGAAGCTGCTTCCAACACGGCGGAGCTTGACCTGCTCGCCGATGATGGCGACGGCATCAGCCGCTTCGCGCACGCGCTCGACCACCTCGTCGGGAATCACGCCAGCTCCGCCACGGTGACTCCCGAGCCGCCCTCGTTCCATGCGCCGAGTCGGTAGTGCTTCACGCGGGTGTCCTTCTGAAGCATCTCGGCGACACGGTCACGCAGCGCGCCGGTTCCCTTGCCGTGAATGATGCGGAGCGCGCGCAGCTCGGCGCGCACCGCGGCGTCGACGGCACCGGTGAGAACAGCATCCACCTCGTCGACGCGCAGTCCCCGGAGGTCGATCTCGCTGCGCGCCTCCACCTCCGGCACCTCGCCGGTCATGGCCCGTGCCTGTTCCAGCGGTGCCGGCCGCTCGGCGACGCGCAGCGTGGCGACGGGGACTGTCACTTTCACAGCACCGACGGCGACTACAACGTCGCCCCCGCGTCGCTCGACGACACGGCCGAGCTTCCCGCCGAGCGTGCCCACCTCGACCGTGGCGCCCGGAGAAACCGCGGCGTCGGAGTCGGCGGGGACGGCCGCAGCGGCGCGCGAGCGCCCCGCAGGGGCGCGTGCGGTCGCCCGCTCGTCCTCGCGGTCCAGCCGCTCGAGCTGCTCGCCGTGGGCCGCCGCAAGACGCTCGGCCGCCTGGCGCGCCGCGCGGCCTGCCTCGTCGATCGATTCGGCACCCGCCGCGCGCAGGTCGCGGATCGCACGCTCGATCTCCGCGCGCGCGTCGAGCGCGTACCGGCGCGCCTCCGCGCGCGCCTGCCGCTCCAGCTCGCGCTCGCGCCCGCGCACGTTGTGCTCGCGCCGCGCAACGCTGTCGAGCCGCGAGCGCGCCTCGGCTGCCAACTTCGCCGCCTCGGCCTCGCGCTGCGCCAGCTCGGCCTCCCGCGACTCGAGCCGCTCGAGGAGCGCCGCAACGTCTCGCTCCTGCTGCGGCAGACGCTCCTCGGCGCGCGCGACCACGCCCTCGGGCAGGGACAGACGCCGCGCGATCGCAATGCCGTACGACCTGCCGGGAACGCCCTTGGCGAGGCGGTACGTCGGTGCCAGGGCAACGGCGTCGAACTGAAGCGAGGCATTGACGACGCCGTCCACCTGCGCCGCGAGCTGCTTGAGCGCTCCGAGGTGCGTCGTCGCAACTGTGGTCGCGCCGCGACTCGTCAGCGCCTCGAGGATCGCCCAGCCGAGCGCGCCGCCGTCGACTGGATCGGTGCCCGACCCTAGCTCGTCCGCGAGAACTAGCGAGTCGGCCGTCGCGAGCCGGAGGATCTCGCCGAGGTTTCGCAGGTGCGCGCTGAACGTCGACAGGCTCGCCTGAATGGACTGCTCGTCACCGATGTCCGCGTAGATGTCGTCGAAGACCGCGAGGCGGCTCTCGGCGCCGACAGGCGCGGGAATCCCAGCCTGCACCATCGCGGAGAAGAGCCCGACGGCTTTCAGCAATACTGTTTTCCCGCCGGTATTCGGCCCTGACACAAGGAGCGTCCGTTCGGCCGACGTGAGCTCGAGATCGAACGGCACGACCTCGCGCTCCTGCGCCAGCAGTAGCGGATGCCGGCCGTTGCGGATCGCGAAGCCATCCCGTGGGCGCACCAGCGTCGCGGTGCCGCAGGCGAAATCGCGCGCGTAGCGTGCGCGCGCGTAGAGCGAGTCGAGCTCCGTCAGCGCGTCGAGCGAGTCAGTGAGGTCGGCACCCAGTGGCCGCAGCTCGTCCGTCAGCCCGAGCAGGATGCGCTCGACCTCCTCCGCTTCCTCGGCCTCCAGCTCGCGAATCCGGTTCCCGAACTCGACCGCCGCCGGCGGCTCGACGAACAGCGTCGCCCCCGACGCGGACGCTCCGTGCACGATCCCCCCTACCGCCGCGCGCCCCTCCCGCCTGACTGGGATCACGTAGCGGCCGTTCCGGACCGTGACGGACATGTCGCCGGCGTGGTGGCGGGCGTCCAAGCGCTCCATCGCGCGCTCGAGGATGCGGACGAGCTCCGCGTGAGCGCCGCGGAGCTCGCGGCGCAGGTCGCGAAGGACCGGCGAAGCATCGTCGCGCAGCGTGCCGTCGTCCAACAGCGTCGACCGGATGGCCTCCTCGGCGCCCGGAGCGTTGACGAGGCGCTCGATCAGCGGCCCGAGCACGGCCGCGACGACGGCGGGCCGCCGCGGATCTCGGAGCGTGTCGCGGCTTCGGCGCGACGAGCGGAGGAGCTGCCCGGCGGCGAGCAGCTCAGCGCCCGTGAACAGGGACCCCTCGACAGGCAGCCGCCCGAGAGCACGTCGGAGGTCGGGCACCGGCTCGGGGTGCCACGGGTCGTCGCCCTCGAGGCTCGCGCGTACCGCGGTAACGCGCGCGTGCTCCCGGTCTAACGCGGTGCGATCGCGCATCGGCGCGAGACCGCGAATTCGCTCGGCGCCCAGCTCCGTGGTCGCTCGCGCGGCGACGAGGTCGAGGACCCGGGGGAATTCGAGGACCGTGAGGGCGTGCGAGTTCATTCCTCTGTAATCTGCGCAAAGGGCCCGGGCGGCGGCGTATGCCGAACCCGCCCGGGCCCCGCAACCGGCAGCCGTCCGATCCGCTATCCCCGCCCCGCCAGCTCGCCGCGGGCGATGGCACTGATCCTTCCCGCGTCCGCCCGGCCCTTGAACTGCGGGACCACCTTTCCCATTACCGCGCCGATGTTGGCCGCGCCCGCGGCGATGGCCGCGCGGACGGCGGCCCGGATCTCGTCCTCGCCCGCCTCGGCCGGCAAGTACTGCTCGAGCACGCGGACCTCCGCCGCCTCCTTCGCGGCCAGCTCGTCGCGCTTCGCCCTGGTATAGGCGTCGATCGACTCGCGCCGCCGCTTGATGCCTTTCCGCAGCACTTCGACGACGTCCTCGTCGGTCAGCTCGCGGCGCAGCTCGATGCCGCGGTTCTTCGCGTCGGCGAGGACCGTGCCGAGGACGAGCGTGCGCGCGGCATCCTGACTCTTACGCGCTGCGTTCAACTCGGCCTGCAGTCGCTCGAGGAGTCGCGACATCAGTGAATGTGGTGTCGGCGATTCTTGCGCACTGCCGCGGCGTGCTTCCGTTTGCGGCGCTCGCTCGGTTTCTCGAAGTGTCGGTGGCGCCGAAGCTCGGACAGGATTCCGGCCTGCTCGCACTTCTTCTTGAACCGCTTCAGCGCCCGCTCGAAGGTCTCGTCGTCGTGGATGATGACTTCCACAACTCGCGGTCTCCGCTGGGTGTTCGTGATGACGGCGGAGTAACTTTGCCCGGCTGCTTCAGGGCGTCAAGCAGCGGGCCCTCTAGCCCGGCGGCCAACCGAGCCTGCGACCGCCGAGGAGGTGGAGGTGGATGTGGAACACCGTCTGCCCCGCGTCCGCGTTGGTGTTGATCACCGTGCGGTACCCGCTTTCCGCAATGCCCTCCTTGCGCGCTATCTCGGCCGCGACGGTCGCCATGCGGCCGACCACGCGTGCGTCCGAGACGTCATTGAGCGACGGCACGTGGTCGCGAGGAACGACCAACACGTGCACGGGCGCTTGGGGATTGATGTCCCTGAACGCGACGTAGTCCTCCGTCTCGGCGATGATGGTCGCCGGGATCTCGCGACGCACGATGCGGCAGAAGAGGCACTGGTCGGGCATTTCAATCCTCCACGTGATTCATGACCGCGCCCGCGCGAAGGACCGCGACGGCGCCAATCCCGGCGGTCTCGAAGCGTAGCGTGGTCGAGGCGAGACGGGCGCGCCTCCAGCCGAGCGAGTCCAAGAGGACCTGTTCCGCCGGCTCGATCCCGCCCTCCGGGCCAAAGATGACGGCCGCGCCGTCGCGCGCGAGAGCAGGGTCGAGCGGGCCGCCGTGCCTATCCAGCAGGTATCGCGTGTGCGCCGTGGTCCGTGCCACGGCGTCCGCCAGCGGCAGCTCGAGCCGAACCTCCGGCAGCCATGCGCCCCCCGACTGCTCAAGGGCCGCCACCATACGCGCGCGCACCTTCGCCGCGAACGCGTCCCCCTCGCCGCGCGGTGCGACGCTCCGCGACCGTGCGAAGATCACCGGTTGCCAGACCGAGATACCCAGCTCCGCGCATTTCTCCGCGAGCCACAACATTCGTTCGCGGTCGGCCACAGGGGCCAGGACCTCCAGCTGCGGCAGGGGCGGAGTCCGCCCGACGCTCTCCACGTCGAGCACCAATTCATGCTTCCGGAGCGTCCTGATCGTTCCGACGCCGTACGTGCCGCATCCGTCGGTCAGTCGGATGACGTCTCCCGCCGACAACCGCCGAACCCCGGCGTGGTGCGCGGCAGAGCCGCCGAGCGAGACCTCGCCGCCGTTCGGCGGCAACTCCGTCGTGTAGAAAGTGGCTACCGGCGCGCGATCACGGCGCTCCACCAGCTCTCCTCGCGGTCTTCCGCCTCCACGATCCAGCCGGCGTCACGCAGCGCGCGCACGAATTCCTCCCGTTGCTCCTCGAGCACCCCGCTCACGATCGACCGGCCGTCGGAGGTCAGCGCATCGTCCATCACCGGTAGCAGTTCGAGCAGCGTCGGGGCGACGATGTTGGCGAGCACGACTCGAATGGGCGCGACCAGCGACAGCAGAATCGCCGCGTCGCCGAGCAGCACCGTCACCCGGTCGCCGACACTATTGGCCTGAACGTTGGCCTCCGCGTTGTCGATGGCATCGGGATCGAGTTCGATGGCGGCGACGCGAGACGCACCGAGCTTCGCCGCCGCTATCGAGAGCACGCCGCTCCCGGCGCCGACATCGGCCACTCGATCACCCGGGCGTATGACAGCCGCCATGAGACGGAGGACCCCGCGCGTCGTCGCGTGGTCGCCTGTACCGAAGGCCATCCCGGGATCGACGATCACACTGGACGCGGGGTCCAGCTCATAGGCCAGCCACGGCGGTGCGACCGTGAGCGGCCCGGCGCGCCTCGCGGTCAACCCATGTCGCCACCCGGCGTCCCAGTCCGCAACGACTACCTCCGAGGTCTCGACGCGCGCAGCAGGACTCGCGGCGGTGACGGCCCGAACTAGCGGCCCCGGATCAGTGCCCGCCGGCAGATACGTGTGTAGGTCGTCGCCTACTTCTTCAACTGCGCGGGATCCCGAGGCGAAGAGAACGCCCAATACCGCTGCTCGGTCCTCGCCCCCGCCGCCGCGGACGCTCACCGCGAGCCAGCTCACGCCCCGAGCGCTTCCTTCATCTTGGCCCAGAAGCCCTTCCCACGCGTGTCGGATGGTACTCCTCGTCGCAGCTCCATCAGCCGCTCGAGCAGCGCGCGCTCCTCAGCACCGACGTCGTCGGGCGTCCAGAGCTGGACTCGGACGTGCAGGTCGCCGACTCCGGGTGCGTTGACCCTCGGCAGGCCGCGGCCGCGGAGGTGGAAGACCTGGCCGCTCTGGGTACTAGGCGGGAGCTGGAGCGTAACCGCAGAGTCGACGGTCGGGACGGTGACTTCGCCGCCGAGGACGAGCTGGGGGTATGTGACGAGCACCTCAGTGTACAGCTCCTCGCCATCACGCTCGAAGCGCGGGTCATCGGCGACGTCGAAGATGACATGCACGTCGCCCCGCTGACCCCCGCGCGTGCCCGCGTTCCCGACGCCGCGCAATGTCATGTACTGTCCGCTGGCGACGCCGGGCGGGATCTGGACCTGGAGGGTCCGTTCGGCGCGAGTGCGTCCGTCGCCGCGACATTTCTTGCACGGCGACTCGACGATCTGCCCTTCCCCCTTGCAGGTCGGACAGGGCGCGACGCTCACGAACTGGCCGAAGAAGGACCGCTGCGCGCGCCGCACCTCCCCGCTCCCGGCGCACGTCGGGCAGACACGCGGCTTGGTGCCTGGCTCGGCGCCGCTACCGGAACAGCGGTCGCAGGGGTCGAGCAGCTTGAGGGTTACGCCCTTTTCGACGCCACTCGCGACCTCGGCGAGCGTCAGCGATACGGTGACCTTGACGTCCGCGCCGACGCGGACGCTTCCGCCACGCCGAGCCGCGCTGAACATCTCGTCGAATCCCGCGAAGGCCCCGAAGTCCCGCATGAAAATGCTGAGCGCTTCAGACAGGTCGACGTGGTGGAAGCCACCAGCCCCACCACGGAGCGCCGCCTCCCCGTAACGGTCGTACATCGCGCGCTTCTGCGGATCGCGCAGGACGTCGTACGCCTCGGTGATCTCTTTGAACCGCTCCTCCGCGTCCTTCGACCCCCCGTTCCGATCGGGGTGGTAGGTCATGGCGAGCTTCCGATACGCCTTCTTGATCTCCTCGTCGGAGGCGGTACGCGCAACGCCGAGGACGGCGTAGAAGTCGGCCATTGACGGTGTGGTGCGGCGCCTAGTCCAGCAGGTCCGTGAGCAGGCGCGACGTGTGGCTCACGAGCGAGATCACCTTGTCGTATGGCATGCGCGTCGGCCCGATGACGCCGATCACTCCCGACAGCGAGCCGACCTGGTACTCGGCAGTCACGACCGTGAACTGCTCGAGATCAGGATCGTTGTGCTCGTTGCCGATGGTGATGTTAATGCCTGGTCCGAGGCTTCGCTTCCGGATCGCTTCAGCGAGACGAGCCGGGGTCTCCGTCAGCGCGAGTAACCGGCGCATGCTGTCCCGCTGCGCGAACTCGGGCTGCTCGGCGAGCACGGACGCCTGACCGAGAACCACGCTGTCCTCCGGACCTGGCATCGCACTGTCGAACAGCTGCTCACCTTCCTCGAGGAAAATATTGAGCAGCTCGCCGGCTCCCGGTGCGGAAACGCTGTCGCGGAGACGCGCGCCGAGCGACGCGCGGATGTCGCGCAGCGTGAGGCCAGCGAGGCGCTCGTTCAGGACGAAGGCGACCTGCGCGAGGGCGAGCTCCGCGATCTCGCCTTGGGCTTCGACGAAGACGGTGCGTACGACGCCGCCTTTGAGCGAGAGAACCATCAGCAGTCGATCGCTCGCCACGCGCACGAGGTCGAGACGCTCCAGGACGACATCGTTGAGGCGCGGTCCGAGCGCGACGCCGAGCTCCTGCGTCAGGACACCGAGACTCTGCGCGGCGCGGCGCAGGATGTTCTCGATCGCCGTACCGCCGGCGGCGATCTGCTCCTGAAGGTGCTCACGCTCGGGAGTCTCGACGGGTGGGAGACTCAATAGCGCGTCCACGTAAGCGCGGTACGCCTTGTCGGTGGGGACGCGGCCCGCGGAGGTATGCGGGTGGAAGAGGAAGCCTTTCTCTTCCAGATCGCTCATCGTGTTGCGGATAGTCGCTGGCGAGACGCCGAGCCCGAAACGGCGAGACAGCGTACGAGAGCCGGCGGGCTCGGCGGTCTGGACGTACGTCCTGATGACCGCCTCGAGCACCATCCGTTCGCGCCTGGACAGCCCGGAGTTCGCCATACTCGGAAACGTCTGAAACGACTTAAGTTCAAAGCTAGTAAGGACTTCGCGGTGCCGTCAAGGACCGTGTCAGCGCGTCGAGACGCAGCCAACCGGGAGCGCGAAGTACGAGCCGCGGGCCCTCCTCGATCGAGGCCCAGCCGGCCTCAACCCACCTCGCGACGGAGTGTTCTTCTCCCGTGGAGAGACGCAGCCCGGCCGTAGTGCGCAACCCCAAGTACACCGCCTCGGTAGCTCGGTTCTCATTCGTCAGCAGCTCGTCTCCCGCGACCGGGTCGACAGCCTGCGAGAGCCGGCGTCGCCACCCCTCGTAAGAGGCCACGTTCCAGCGCCGGCGCGATCCGTCGAAGCCATGCGCGGCAGGCCCAATGCCGGCATACGCCGCGCCGGTCCAGTACGCCCAATTATGCCGCGATCGGCGTCCCGGCTTTGCGAAGTTGGACACTTCGTAGTGCTCGAACCCTGCCGCCAGCATCGCAGCGTGCGCTCGAAGAAACTCGGCCTCGTAGCGCTCCTCAGGAACCTCGGCTACCCGGCCGCGCTCGACCAAGCGCGCAAGCGGAGTCGCGTGCTCGATCGTCAGCCCATAGAGCGACACGTGCGATGGTGCGAGCGTCATAGCGCGCTCGAGGTCGGCGTCCCAAGAGCGGTCGAGCACTTCCGGGAGCGCGAAGATTAGGTCGATCGAAACGTTGTCGATGCCGGCTGCGCGCAGGGCCTCGACGGCGGCGGCGGCCCGCGCCGCGTCGTGCGTGCGATGCATCCAGGCGAGCGCGCGATCGTCGAAGGACTGCGTGCCGAGCGAAACCCGGTTGACCCCCGCTGACCTCCAGCAAGCCGCCGCCTCTGGCGTCACGTCCTCCGGGTTCGCCTCGAGCGTCAGCTCGGCACCCGGGGACAGCGTGACGCGCTCGCGGATCACGTCGAGCAGTCGTAGGACGCCGCCGGCCCCGAGCCGCGACGGCGTTCCCCCGCCGAGGTAGAGCGTGTCGACGATCCAGGTCTCTTCGTCGCCGAACCTGATCCGCAGCTCGTCGCCGATCGCCGCGACGTAGTCATCCATCGGGACGACCTGCCGCACGGCAATCGCGAAATCGCAGTACGAACAGCGGCGCGCGCAGAACGGGACGTGGACGTACAGGTGGTGAGGAAGCAAAGCCGTGCGGGTTTGGGCCTTCGAAATGGCAGCGGTCCGATCCGGGCACCTAAACGTACAATGCAGCACCTCGGCAGCTCGGCACCTCGGCACCTCGGGCCGGACGCCGCGACGTGCGCGTCACTCTTAGCGACGCCGGATACTGCCTGTCAGCGTGCACTCGATCGCACCCTCGAGCTCGAGCTCCGTTACGGCAGCAAGGCACCGGTGAGCGGGGAGTCCGGACCTCGCGCAAAGACTGTCCGAGTCGAGCGGGCCCGCCGCCAACGCTGCCCAGACGGCAGCGGCGTCAGGATCGCGGAAGACGCGGGGGCTCCGGACGGGCGGCGTCAGCCCGACAAGCGTGAGGGCGTCAGCGACGTCGGCGATCACGACCGCGCCGTCCCGCAACAGGTGATTCGACCCCTCGCACTGTGGCACGTCGATCGGTCCGGGGACCGCGGCGACCGTCCGTCCGAGGTTGAGCGCGCGGCCAGCGGTGATCAGCGCCCCGCTGTGCACACCCGCCTCGACGACGATCGTAACGGTTGCCAGCGCCGCGATGATGCGGTTGCGCCGCGGAAAGCACCCCCGAGTCGCCCGCGTTCCTGGGGGGAATTCCGAGAGCAGCAACCCGCGCTCGGCGATGACGCCCTGAAGGGCGCGGTGGCCGACCGGGTACGGTACGTCAATTCCCGTCCCGAGCACGGCGATCGTCGATCCGCCTTCGCCGAGCGTGGTCCGGTGTGCGGTGGCGTCGATTCCGCGGGCCAGTCCGCTGACGACGCACGCGCCCGCACGCACGAGAGCCCGCGTCAACTCCCGGGCGACGCGCTCCCCATATGGCGTCGCGTCACGCGTGCCGACGATAGCGACGACCGGACGCACGGCAGTGAGCTCCAACCGGCCCAGTGTCCACAGGTCGGCCGGGGCGTCCGGGAGATCGTGGAGCGCGGACGGGTACCCCGTGTCGCCGCGCCCCACGAGCCTCAGCTCGGTCGTCGACGCAGGGTCAGGGGAGGGCGACGCGGTCGTCCTGCCGCGCACGGGCCTTCTTTGCGGCGAGTAGGTGGTCCCACCACGCGTCGAGCAGCGGCCCAATGCCGGCGCGTGCCGCGGCGCTGATCGCGAAGACCGCGAAGGCGTCCGGTGCGTCGATGGGCGGCGCCTCGTCGCCGCCGAGCAGATCCATCTTCGTGAAAACCACGCAATGGGGCTTCTCGGCCAACGCCTCCGAGTACGCGGCCACCTCCCGGCGTAGCTGGTCGTACTCACCCTGCCAATCCATCGAGTCGACCGGGATCATGAATGCCAGGAGGCGCGTCCGCTCGATGTGACGGAGGAATTGCAGGCCGAGCCCGCGCCCCTCGTGCGCGCCTTCAATGATGCCCGGAATGTCCGCGACGACGAAGGTCCGATGGTCGCTGAGTGGAACGACCCCGAGGTTCGGCGCGAGTGTCGTAAACGGGTAATCGGCGATCTTCGGCCGAGCCGCGGAGATCGTCGCGAGCAGCGTTGACTTGCCTGCGTTCGGTTGACCGACCAGGCCCACGTCGGCGATCAGCTTGAGCTCTAGCTCGAGTGTCCGCTCCTGGCCGTCCTCGCCCGGTTGGTACTCTCGCGGCGCTTGGTGCGTCGCCGTCGCGAAGTGGGCGTTCCCTTTGCCACCGCGACCGCCGCGGGCGACGACGATCTCATCACCCGGCTCCACGACCTCGCCGAGGAGCTCGCTGGTGTCGAAGTCTCGCACCACCGTGCCGGGCGGGACGGGGAGGACGATTCCGGCGCCCGAGCGCCCGGTCTTGTTGGCGCCGGATCCGTGCTCGCCGCTCTCCGCCTTCCACCGGTCGCGATACGTGTAGTCGAGGAGTGTGCTCAGGTTCTCGTCGCCACGCACGATCACGTCGCCCCCGCGGCCGCCGTCGCCGCCGTCCGGCCCGCCCATGGGAACGAACTTCTCCCGCCGGAACGACACAATGCCGGAGCCGCCGTCGCCGGCCTTGACCTTCACCACCGCCCGGTCGATGAACATCCCGTCACTTCCCCCGTACGCGCGCCCACAGCAAGCGCGCTGCGTCGAGCGCCGCCGGCGCGACGGCGCCCGCGAGCGCGTCGAGCGTACCGCTCACCCACTCCGCCGATGCACCGACGTTGACCGCGCCGTGCAGATGCGCATGGAGCTGCCGCTCCTGTCCGCCGGCCGCACACGCCGCGATGACGCACAGCTCGCGCCGGGCGAGATCGAGCGCCGGACGGCTGAGCACCTTGCCGTATCCTTCCGTGATCATCCAGGCGTCCAGCGCCGGGTGAAGCATCCGGATGTTTCGGCGCAGTCGCTCGTACGCGGTGCCGTAGACCGCGCGGCAGGTCGTCTCCCCTCGCGCCGCCCAGTCGTCGCCAGCTCGCCCCAGCTCGTCCGCCTCGTCGCTCACTGGGGCTGGCGCGCCGGTCGCGCGGCGCCATTCGCGGGCCGCGTTGAGTGCGCGCGGGAAGCCGGCGAACAGGTACGATTGCAACACGAGCTCCTCTACCCATTCGGCGCGAATCGTCCTCGCGGCGTCGGCCATCGAGGTTCGCAGAGCCGGCTCTCCCGAGGCGGCAATGACCGCAGCGAGGCGCACCAGGGCGCGCGTCTCAGCGTCGAGCGCCGACACTGTATCAGCCGGAGGCACCGCCGACGGTACCGCCGCGTTGCGCACCGGCGCCCCACCGCGCGGCGCCCCTCGGCTCACGCGACCGGCCTGACCTCGCCGACGACCTCGCCGCGGCTGTTGCGGACCGGGCGGTGCAGGAAGTCGTGGAGCCGCGGCGGCAGATCAGCCGGGAGCACATCGAGAAGCTGAAGCAGCCGGAGCACCGCCGGATACTGTGCGCGCTGACCGCCGTCGCCCACTTTGAGCGCGATTCCGAGCCCGCGCGCCGGTACGGCCACCGAATGCACCCCCTCGGCCCCGATCTTCGCGATCACGCAGCCCTCGCACTGCTCGATGAGAACGGAATCGAACCGCTCCGTCCCGCCGACGAGGAACGGTCGCGTCACCATCGCGTGCAGGATGCGTGACGGGACGTCCTCGCCCTCGGCCGCGGCTGCAGCGAGACGTGCGTACGCACGCGCCATCGCGTCGAGCGGCAGCGCGAACTCAACGACGCCGCACCCGTCTACCGCACAACTGATCGAGCCGGCCGACACCCCCGACCAGTGCGCCACGACCGTGAGCACCGATTGCTGGACCTGGTGCCCCGGCCGCTCGTAGCCGTACGTCGACCAGCCGCCGGTGTGCGCGCGCGCGAGCATCGCCGCGTGCTTGCCCGAGCAGTTGTTGTGCATTCGGGATAGCCGCGCGCCCGACTCGCGCGCGAGTCGGGCGCCACGCGGCGAGAGCGGCTCGTGGGGCCCGCACGCGAGGTCGCCCTCCTCGAGCCCCATGCTCGCGAGCATCGCTTGGCAGATCGCGACGTGCTCCGGCTCGCCGCCGTGCGAGCCGCAGGCCAGTGCGAGCTGGTCGTCGCCCCAGTGCAAGTCGTCGAAGCCGCCCGACTCCAGCAGCGGCATGACCTGGAACGGTTTCGCGCATGAACGCGAGTGGGTCATCAGCGTCGGCTCGCCCGCCCCGGCGACGAGGCACCCGCGCGCGTCCACGACCGCCGCGTGGACTTGGTGGCGAGATTCGATGGTGCGGCCCCGTGTTACGACGACGTCCAGCTGGAGCGACTTCATTCAGCCCACAGGTACGGACGAACTGACCCGACCGAGCCCGGACCGTCCGCGCAGGGCGCGGCCCGGCCACTGAAACATAATCGAGGCCCGTCGGCGGGAAGTGCGGTATCCGCAGCCGTTCAACGCGCGGGCTTCGACGTCACGACGATCCCGGTGATGATCAGCGCGCCGCCCACCAGCGTCGTCGCCGGGGGCACTTCGCGTATCCCTGGCAGCACGGCGGCGAGCAGTGTCGCGCCCACGGTTTCGCCGAGCAGTGCGACGTTGACGACGTAGGCCGGGAGATACTTGAGCGCCCAGTTGCAGCCGGTGTGGCCGACGAGCATCGGGCCCACGGCGAGCCCGGCGAAGATCGCGAGCTCGCGCGGCGGCTGTGGGGCGAGGGGCGCTCCGACGGCGACGGCAAACACGACGAGCACGACGAAACACGCGCCATAGACGAGGCCTACGTACGGCCAGAGGCCGAGCGTCGCCCGCACGCGGCGCCCGGCGAGGAAGTACAGCGCCGCCGTCACCGCACCGACGAGCGCGAGCAAATCACCCACGAGCGCCGTTCGCGAGGCCCCGGCCGGCGTCGACAAGTGAGGCGCCGCCACCGCCGCGGCACCGGCCACGGCGATGCCGATGCCGGCCCACTGGCGTCCGACCGGCGCCTCCCGAAGCCACACTGCCGAGAGCACGGCTACGATCACGGGCTGCGTATTGACGAGTACGACCGACGCGGCGACGGTCGTCAGGTCGAGCGACGCGATCCACGACCAGAAGTGAACGGCGAGCAGGGTCCCCGCGCCGAGCGCGAGCCCGAGGTCGCGTCGCCGGAGCCGACGCCACTCGCGCCACCCACCGCCGGCGACGAGAAACCCGACGATTCCGACGAGCGACAGCCCGAGCCGCCAGACGGCGACCGCCAGAGGGTCCGCGTTCGACAGCCGGGTGAGCGGGCCGCCGAATGAGATCGCCGCGACCGCGACGAAAAGGACGAGCGACGGACGCATGGCGCGGCATTATAGCGCCGCCTGCGCCCGTCGCCGAGGGCTGCGTGACCCGCCGCTACTTCTTCTTCCCGCCCCCGAACAGGCTGATCCCGACTAGCCCGCGCGTGTAGCGCTGCGGGTCGCGCCGCAGATCAGCGAGAATGGCGTTCAGGTCCGCCGTCAACTTGTTGAGCTGATCGTAGAGCTGGTGGTCTGTGAGCAACCGGCCGACCATGCCGTTGGGGTTCGTCACCATGCGCATCGTCGAGTCGGCGGAGCGCGCCACGCCGACCATGTTGGCGTAGAGCGTCGTGTCGTTAATCAGCTTCCCGAACGTGCCCTCGCTGTGGTTGATTGCCAGGAAGAGCGAGTCCGCCGACCGGAGCACCGAGACGAGCCGGTTGTACATCGCCGGGTCGTCGATCAGACGGCCGAGCGTGCCCTGCGAGTTCTGGATCCGCGACAGCGTCGCGTTCGTGCGCGCGAGCGTGGCCGTGAGCTGGTCGTACAGGGCGCGGTTGGTCATGAGCTGGCCCATCGTCCCCTCCCCGCGGACGATTCCGCCGGTGAGCTGACGCAGGTCACGCGTCAGCGCGACGACGTCGTCGACGGCGCCGGCAGCCTGGGCGATGATCGCCTCGTAATCCTGCGTCGGCTCGGACGGCACGGTGTCGCGTTCCGCGAGCACGGAATGACGCGGCGTCCCGACGGACACCTCGAGCACCTTGTCGCCCAGCAATCCCATGGTGCGGAGCCGAGCCCGCGAGTCACCGCGCACCTGTTCTCGGAGATCCTCGTCGACCTCGAACACGACGCGCAGGTTGCGGGTCGTGTCGGCGTCGACGGGAAGGAGTTCGATCTCCTTCACGACGCCCGCGAGCTGCCCGGCGATGGTCACGGAACCCCCCTGTCGGAGTCCGGCGGCGTCCTGAAGGAACGTCACCAACTCGTATCGACTACTGAACAGGTTCGCCGCCTGCCCGAGCTTGTACATCGCGAGCGTCATGACGACCAGCGAGACGATGATCAGGGAGCCGACCTTGAGCTGATCCCAGGTTATGTACGCCGAGCGTTTCATCGCAGTGGATCCGGGTTAGAGTCCGCCAAGGAAATCCTGAATGTACGGGTCGTCACTCGCCGTCATGTCCTCGGGCGAGCCGAAGAAACGGATATGGTTCTCGTGCAGAAGCGCGACCCCGGTCGCCATGCGCGACACGGAGCGGATGTCGTGCGAGACGACGATGCTCGTTACCCCAAGCTCTCGCTGGAGCTTCATGATCAGCTTCGTGATCGTTGCCGTCGTCAGCGGGTCGAGGCCCGACGTCGGCTCGTCGTACAGCATGAGCTCCGGGTTTCCGGACATCGCGCGCGCGATGCCGACCCGCTTACGCATGCCGCCCGACAACTCCGACGGCAGCTTCTCCATCGTGTCGTTCGGGTCGAGGTCGACGAATTCCAGCTTCTCGCGGACCCGCGCTTCGATTTCGTCCTCAGACAGGTGAAAGTGCTCGCGAAGCGGATACGCCACGTTTTCGAAGACGGTCATCGAGTCGAACAGCGCCGCACCCTGGAACACCATCCCCATCTTCTTGCGGACCTCGAGCGCCTCCTCGAAGGTGAGCTGCGTGATGTCGTCGCCGTCGATCGCGACCGTCCCCGAGTCGGGAACGAGCAGGCGGAGAATGAGCTTGAGGATCGTCGACTTGCCCGTGCCCGACTCCCCGACGATCGCCACCGTCTCACCCCGCCGCGCGCTGAACGAGACGTCCTCGAGAATCGGACGGTCGAACGAGAGGTACACGTGCCCGAGTCCGATGACCTCGCCGCGGTCGCCGGTTCGGAGCCGCGGAGACTCCGTGGTCCGGGCAGCCGGGGTATCGGACGCGAGCTCGGAGCGGATCGCCTCGCGGACACGCTGTGATTGGCGCTCCGGCGATTGGTCGCGCTCGCGGCGCGCCCCCGCCCGCCGGTCCCCGCTCGGGGGCGCGCCCCCCGGCGGTCCACCGCCTGTGCCGCGCCGCTCGCTCACGCCTGCCCTAGGATCGACAGGATGAGCTGCGTCAGGAAGTAGTTCGTCATCAGGATGAGAACGCTCGACGTGACGACCGTGCGCGTCGTAGCCTGCCCGACGCCCTCAGTTCCGCCGGTCGTGGCCAGGCCGAAGTAGCACCCGGTGACCGAGATGATGCCTCCGAAGACGAACGGCTTCGTCAGACCTTGAATAAAATCGTTCGGAATGACCTGCATCGTGAATCCACCTGACATGATCTGCTCCCACACCGTGCGCATGTACAGTGACACAGGCAACCCGACGATGAACTTGGCGATAATCATCCCGCCGAGGATCCCGACGAGGTCGTTGATGATTGTCAACACCGGCAACATCACGAGCGCCGCGACGACGCGGGGCGTTACCAGCTTCTTGATCGGGTCCGTTCCGAGCGTGTTGAGGGCGTCGATTTGTTCCGTCACCCGCATGGAGCCTAGCTGAGCCGCGATGCCTGATCCGACGCGACCGGCCACCATGAGGCCGGCGAGCACGGGACCGAGCTCGCGGATCATCGAACCCGCGACGAGCCGTCCGACGTAGATGGTCGCCCCGAACACCTGGAGCTGGACGGACGACTGCAGCGCCAGCACCATGCCCGTGAACAACCCGGTCAGCAGGACAATGCCGAGCGACCGTACGCCGATCTCCTCCATTTGCTGGACGACATCCTGGCCGTAGAACGGCCGGGCAAATATGAATCGGAGCGCTTTCCCGGCCAGGACGAAATACTCCTGAACCGTGAGGACGCGCTCCTTGGCCGCTTCGTTGAGGCGTAAAAGGATCGCTGGCAAGTTTGGGCAGGGCGAAGGGCCCGCTTGACGCGGGCCCCAACCGGTGGGGGGCAAGGGCTGTGCCGTACCCAGCCCTTTCGTTGACCGCAGTTTACAGGCGGCGTAGCTTCAGCCGCCATGCCGCTTTCCATCGCTCGCGACCGACTCGCGGCGTTGCTCGAGGGTGCCCGGGAGCGCCGGGTCGTCGTCGTCGGCGACGCGATGCTCGACGTCTACTTGCGCGGCGACGTCGATCGGATCTCGCCAGAGGCCCCCGTTCCCGTGGTCCGGGTGCGGGAGCGCCGCCATGCCTTGGGCGGCGCCGCCAACGTCGCTGCTAACGTCGCCGCCCTCGGCGCGCGGTGCGAGCTGGTGGGCGCAATCGGCGCGGACCGCGGCGGCGAGATCCTGCGGAGAATGCTTCGAGAGATCGACGCCGACGGCTCGATGCTGATCGAAGTCGATCGCCCGACGACGACGAAGACGCGGATCGTCGCCCGGTCACAGCAGGTGGTGCGCGTCGACGAGGAGGAAGACGCTGATCTGTCGGGTGAGGAGGTCGATCGGTTACTGGCCGCCGTGTACGCCGCGATCGGCCGCGCTGACGCGCTCGTCCTCGAAGACTACAACAAGGGCGTGCTCGTCCCGCGGGTCATCGGCGCCGCGATCGCCGGAGCGCGTCAGCGTGGCATCCCGGTCGTCGTCGATCCGAAATACCGCAACTTCTTTCACTACCGCGGCGCGACCGTGTTCAAGCCCAACCGCCGGGAGCTCGAGGCCGCACTGGGAGCGGCGGTCGACATCGACCACCCGGAGGCCTTGCCTGACACGTTCCGGCGGCTCGGCGTCGATCACATGCTGCTCACACTGGGCGAGCGGGGCATGGCTCTCCTCGCGCCCGACGGCTCGGTCCTCCCTGTGCCGACGGTCGCGCGGGAGGTGTACGACGTCGTCGGCGCCGGCGACACCGTGACGGCGTATCTCGCTGCGGTTCTCGCCGCCGGCGGCTCGGTCGTCGAAGCCGCCATCATCGCGAACTACGCCGCGGGGGTCGAGGTCGGCAAGCTCGGCGCGGCGACCGTCACGGCCGACGAGGTACTCGAGGCGTTCGATGGGCATGCGGCGCTGCAGGCGGAGCCTGCGGCGCGGTGAGCTGTCGACGCCTGGCCAACTGTGTAGGATTAGAGAACGGGGCCCTTAGCTCAGGTGGTTAGAGCACGCGACTCATAATCGCTAGGTCGTGGGTTCGAATCCCACAGGGCCCATTGCAAGACCAGCTGCGGTTGCGGATTTCGCGACGAGAGCGGTCGCGAACGCGTGAGTCCGCAGTTCTCGCTCCGCAGTCGGGCCGGTACCCCGTTGGGCTACAGCGAGTTATATTCTCCGCTCCCCGGTCGCGTAGCTCAGCTGGTTAGAGCGCTGGTATCACATGCCAACGTTCTTCTTCTTCATAGTGAGAACCACGGCGAGTCGGGAAAATGTCGGGACGTCAGGGGCGGCTAGCTCAGTTGGTTAGAGCGCTCGCTTCACACGCGAGAGGTCGGCGGTTCAAGTCCGCCGCTGCCCACTGGGAACGATGCTCGTCCGAAGCAAAAAGCGGTGCCGGCAGTGGTGCCCGCCCGGCGTCGAACTGCCGGTCCACGGCGGCTGATCGAATACCTGTCGGCGCACGGCTGCGTCGACTGCCAGGAACGCGACGTGACCGCGGCGGCCGGCTGGGTCAACCAGCCGGCCGCCGCCGCATTGCAGGGAATCGGACGCGCTACACTCGCCGCGGGCGAGCCGGTCCGTTGGGCCGCGTGGTGACACGCGCCCCGCCCCGACGCAACCGGCCGGCCAGCGCCTCGTCCAGCCGTGCCCGGAGCACCAGCCGGTCCTCGACCACGCGCTGCTCCAGCACCTCGGCCCCGCGATGAAGCTCGGCGAGCAGCCGTCCGTCGGAGGCCGGAAGCTCGATCTCAGCCTCCGGACGCCGCGAGCTCACCGCCGATTGCAGTGCGCGGCGCAACGGCTCCAGTCCGCCGGCCGTCGCCGCCGACACGTAGACCGCGTTGGCGGCGCGCTCGCCGACCTGGTCCTGCACCGCGAGCAGCTCCTCCTCGGAGAGCAGGTCGGTCTTGTTCACGACGAGCAGCGACGGCTGATCTGACGCGCCCAGCTCGGCGAGCACCTGCTCGACTACCGACCAGTGCTCCGGCCACGCCGGATGACTGCCGTCCATCACGTGCAGGAGCAGGTCCGCTTCACGCGTCTCTTCGAGCGTCGCGCGGAAGGATGCCACCAAGTGGTGCGGCAGCTTCAGGATGAACCCGACGGTGTCG
>JBHELH010000138.1:0-4679 GCA_046263215.1 Gemmatimonadaceae bacterium
GCAGAGCGGGTACGGCGATCTCTTCGCGCGCATCGACCTCTCGGAAGCGGTGGAGCGCGCGCTGGAGAGGTTGCCGGAGGCGTTTCGAGACGCGGTGATCCTGGTGGACGTCGAGGACCAGTCGTACGAGACGGCGTCGCAGGTGCTCGGTGTGCCGACCGGTACGGTGCGGTCGCGGCTCTTCCGCGGCCGGCGGCTCTTGCAGGAGGCGCTACTCACGTACGCCCGCGACGCGGGGGTCGCCGCCGCCGGCGGAGAGTCGTCCGAGGTGGAGTTCCGGTCATGACGCCCACGAGGCCGATGCTCGATTGCGACGCCGTGATGCGGCAGCTGTGGGACTACCTGGACGGGGAGCTGACCGAGGAGCGGATGGCCGCCATCCGCGAGCACCTCGCGCTCTGCGGACGCTGCTACCCGCAATACGATTTCGAGCAGGCTTTCCTCGACACGCTCGTCCGCGCCCGGCGCGAGCACTCCGATCCTGAGGGGGTGAAGCGCCGCGTCATGACCGCGCTACAGTCGGAGGGATTCGCCGCGGCGTGATTGATAGTCGCTGGCGGAGAGACGTGATCTGAACAGACCTGAAAAAGGAGGAAAGATGCGCTCCGGTTTTCACCCGATCGTCCTAGTCGTCTCGGCCCTGGTGCTCGCCGCCTGCGGTGGCGAGCGGAACGCGTCCGAGCAGCCTGGCCACGAGCTCGCCCGAGTGGATACGGGCGGCGCAGCAGGGAGGGTGGTGAGCGTGACCGGCGGCGGACCGGTCATCCAAGTGCTCCCCGGGCCAGCGCAGTTCGCCGACAGCGCGATGGCGATCATTGAGAAGATGCCGCCCGCGCAGCGTGACATGATGAAGATGATGGCCAGGAACGGCCCATTCTCCGACAAGGTCGCGCAGGTTGGCGGCACATTGACGGCGACGTTCTGGGACCGAGGCGCGAGCGGCGACTCGGTCTCCGGGGTGGCTGACTTCAAGACCCAAGACGGCGCTTCTTGGCGTGTGGTGCTCAACCGTGTGGCCCCCCAGGACCTCTCCCCGATGGAGCCGACCTTCGGCGGCGTCGCAACGGACCTCGGCTACCACGGCGCGACGGGCATCCATGTTCCACTTGTGCCGGCCGTGCGGAGCGCCGTGTCCTACTGGGGCACGGCCGAGGTGTACCGGAACGGGCAGCTCGTGACGAACGAGGCGCCGGCGCACGTGATGATGACCTCGGACACGCGCGGGGACGACTTCGCGTACAAGTGCTGGGACTGCAGCCGCAACCCGATCGAGCAACTGCACCTCATGCTGCCGCCGCCAGAGGGGAAGCCGTACCAGGTCCCCGGCGGCGTGCTGCACGTGATGTGGGAGAAGTCGCAGTACCAGCGCCGGGGTGCGAGCTAATCGGGTAGCTCGCCCCGGTGCGCTCCCGCGCTCAGCGTTCGAGCTCGACGCCGAGCCCGTCGGCGATCCGGTTGACGAAGTTGAAGTACGCGACGACGCACGCCGCGTCGTGAATTCCGCGGTCGCTCAGGCCCGCCGCGCGCAACGGGGCGACGTCCTCCTCCGTCGCGTCGGCAGGCGTGCGGGTGAGCTTGAGCGCGTACCTGACGAGCGCCCGGGCGCGCGGGGCGAGCGACGCGGCTGCGGGACCTCGCTCGAGTGCGGAGACGAGCGCGTCATCGTGGGTGAGCCGACGGAGAGCCTCTCCATGATGGCGGATTCAATAATGACAGCCGTTTGCCACGGAGACGGCGAGCGCCATCGTTTCTCGCTCCGCGCGCGTGAGCTCGGAGTGGCCGAACATCACCTCGACGTAGAGCCGGAGGTGCGCGGTCAGCGCTTCGGGGTGGACGCCATGCACCTTGAGGATGTTTCCCACGCGACCGCGCGCTGCGCCGGCCTCCGCGTACGCGTCGCGCACCGGGCCTTCCGCCTCGCCCTCAGGAATCATCCGAATCCACGCCATGGCTTTCCCCCGATGTGTGAGCAATCTCTCCTGATCGAGCGCCGGATACTGCAAGCCGCGGGCACGTGCGCGATTCCCAGGCCTGTCGGCAACTCACATCCCGCTCGCGAAGTTCCCGTGTTCATTCGGGAACTCCGCGCTATAGGTGGGTGTTGACGCCGCGTGAACGAGCTACGCATTGCGCCGGCTCAGTACCAGTCGCGCTGCGCGGCTGCCGTGATTACCCGCGCGCCACGGGCGCGCAACTTCGCCGGAGGCTTTCCGATGCAGAGGAACTGGGGCAGAGCGATTCTCGCCGGCCTTGTCGCAACGCTGGTCATGACCGCCGTTGGTCTGTGGGTCGCGCCGCTCATGGGCATCCCGGCCATGAACCCGGCCGTGATGCTCGCCGGAGCGATGGGCGGGAGCCTGGCGCTCGGGTGGGTCGCCCATTTGATGGTTGGCAGCGTGCTCGCCGTCGGCTACGCCGTCGTCGCGCCGGCACTCGCCGGCCCGCCGTGGCTCCGCGGCGCGGTATACGGTGTCGCGCCATGGCTCCTCGCCCAGTTGATGGTGATGCCCATGATGGGTGCGCCGGTTTTCTCGGGGTCGCTCGTTCTGGCGGGCGGCAGCCTCCTGGGCCACCTCGTCTACGGTGCCGTCGTCGGCGCCATCTACGGTGAAGTCGTACCGGCGCGGGCACATCGCGCCGCGATCGCCTGAGGAGACTACCATAATGGCACACGCGATAATCGTGACCGATGAGACATTCGACGCCGAGATCACACAGCACGACGGGCTCGCCGTCGTGGACTTCTGGGCGGAGTGGTGCGCACCGTGCCGCTTCGTGGGACCGGCGATCGAGCAGCTCGCGCTTGAGTACCACGGCCGCGCCAAGATCGCGAAGCTGAACGTGGACGAGAGCCCCGAAACCGCCGGCCGCTTCAACGTGCGGTCGATCCCGACGCTCCTGTTCTTTCGAGATGGCGCGGTCGTCGACAGCGTCGTCGGCGCTCGACCCAAGGCTGCGCTCGCGACCAGGCTCGAGGCGCACCTGACCGCGTCGGGACCCGCGGACGGCGCTGGACATCCCCCCGCCGCTCCTCCCCGAGGCAATTCCGCGGACGCGGCGTGACTCGGGGCGGGGTCGCATTTGGCCGAGGAACTAGTGTCATGAATCTCAGACGACGGTACTGCGCGGCGAAGCCATTCGCCGAATTCCTGCGTGACGTTCAGGCCAACGCTGATCTGTGGCGTTCTCTCGCCCGCCGGGCACACGTCCCGGAGCAGGTGGTCGAGCGTGTGCGGGCGCTCGGCGGCCGCTGGCACTTGCTGGTGCTGGTCGAGGATTGGTGTGGCGATGCGGTGAACACGCTGCCCGTCCTGGCCAGGCTTGCGGAGCTGGCGGACAACGTGGGCCTGCGCGTCCGACCGCGCGTCTCGGTCGGCGGGCCTCAGCTCTCGCTTGAAGTCGAGCGTTCGGTCCTCGCGGACCTGACGCTGCCGGAGCGACTCGATGAGGGGCGCGTCAATCGCCTCGAACGGTACGATGCGAATCGGCGTGACTAACAGCCACGCGTAAGGGCGGGCTCGAACGTAACCGCTTCTGCCCATCGCCGGTACGACGTGACCTCCACGCTGCCGCCTGCCGGGCGGGACCGTCCGCTCTCGGCTCCGCGGGGACGAAAATTGCACACAGACATGCCTATGGACGGTGGCCGAGGATCAGGGGATCGTGCGGGACCGGTCGGCACACCGGCCAAGCAACGGGGCGCGCACGCGCATGACCCACACCTCGACCGCTTTACCTGCGAGGAGGTATTCCGCCGGCTCGACGACTTCATCGACCGCGAGCTGACTCCTGTAGAGATGCGCCGGGCGGAGGAGCACCTACAGACGTGCGAGGGGTGCGCGAAGGAGTACGCCTTCGAGGCGAGTCTGATTCAGTCGGTGCGAGTCAAGCTGCGGCACATCGACGTCCCGGAGTCGCTGCTCGAGCGCGTGGCAACGGCGCTTGCGCGCGAAAGGGAGGGCCGGAACGGGAGTGCGAAGGGGGGAAACTGAGCGCCTGCCGCGCTTGCCCCGAGCACCAAGCGCTCGTCGTGGTCGACGCGGTCGCGAGCATCCGCATCTCCACGTCACGGTCGACTGGGTGCACCCCGAGACTGACAAGGTCCGCGACGTCGCACTCGGCCGGGACGACGAGCGCTAGGCCCGCTGCAACCGCTGGGCCCGGAGATATCTCCATGCACTTACCTCGCGCAATCACGCGCGCAGGAGAGCCTGGCGACGTCCTTCGTGAAAGTCTGCGCGGCGAGCTTGAGCCCCTCGCCCCAGGTGAGGTACGGGTGGAGCGTGGAGACGAGGTCCCGCGTCGTCAGGCCGAAGCGAACCGCGAGCGCCGCCTCGCCGATCACGTCGCCGGCATTCGGCGCGACGACGTGCGCGCCGAGCAGCCGGTCGCTGCCGAGCTCGGACACCAGCTTGATGACGCCCTGCTGCCGGTGCGCGACCGCTGCCCGCGGCAGGTACCTCACATCAGGGCGAAAAGCGTCGACGAGGCCCGGAAGGTCTACGCGGAGAACATGGCGGCGTACACGATGGGGCCGACCCGCCCCGTACGCCGAGCGGCTGCTGTTCCCGGTGCCCCAGGGCGGGACGGAGGATCCCGACGAGAGCATGATGGCGGGCGCGATGCTCCGGCAGGCGGTCGGCAAGGTCAAGGACGTGCTCACCGTCTCCCACGTCCGC
>JBHELH010000139.1:0-7931 GCA_046263215.1 Gemmatimonadaceae bacterium
GCGCTCGCGGCGTTCCAGGTCGACGCGTTCACCAAGACCAACTCGCCGTTCGACCGTTACCTCGCGCGCGACGACCGCGCACTGACGGACGAGGAGAAGCGCGGTGCGCTGCTCTTCTTCGGCCGCGCCCAGTGCGCCTCCTGCCACGCGGGCCCGCTGCTCGGCGGCCGCACCTTCGCGAACGCCGGCGTGCCGCAGCTCGGCCCGGGCGTCGGCAGGGCGGCGCCGCTCGACCGCGGGCGCGGCGAGGAGATGCCCGACCTCCAGTTCTACCAGTTCGCGTTCCGCGTCCCGCCGCTGCGCAACGTCGAGCTGACGGCCCCGTACATGCACAACGGCGCGTACCGCACGCTGGAGCAGGTCATCCGGCACTACAACAACGTCGACTCGGCGCTCACGGCGTTCGATGTCTCCGAGCTCGACCCGGCGCTGGGCGGCAGCTACCACGGCGACGCGGCGACGCTCAGCGCGATCAAGCTGACGCTCGACGGCCGCCTGCGGCAGCCGCTGCGCCTGACTGACACGGAGCAGCGGCAGCTCATCGCGTTCCTCAAGTCGCTCACCGACCCGGCGGCGCGGGACCTCAGCGCGGTCGTACCGGCGAGCGTGCCGAGCGGATTGCCGGTGAGGGAATGAGGGGCGATCGATAGTAACGAGGCGCGCGGTCGGCGCCCGTGACTGGTCGTCACGGGCGCCGTCTGTATGGAATGGGCTCCCCCGCAACGACGCCCCTGCTCGTCCTGCCGTCGCGCCTCGATTTCGCGCGCGCTCGCGCCGACGTCAACGAAGGAACGCGGAGCGCAGAGACGCGGGCAATGCCCGGCGGAATGCTGTTGCATGGCTCACCTCCGACGGCGAGGTCGCCCAGCTCGCGGTCGGCGGACGCGTGCTGGCGAGCTACGAGGAGTGGCTGCGGTGGGTCTCGATACCCTGGACGTTGGAGCTCGTCACCTTCTCGCTTATGTCGGCGCTGGCCTGCGTGCTCCTCGCGCTCGCGTACATGAGGAAGGGCGCGAATCGGCGGAGCCCCGCGCGGGCGTCCGATCCCCGCGCTGTGGCATATGGCTCGTCGAGCCGTCCTCTTGCCCGCGGCCGAGGACGCGCGACACCTTAGGGCTTGCGTTCCCACTGACCTGCGCCAGGAGCCCATGGCCGACATCATCAACCTCTGGGCCGTCCTCGTCGCGATCATCGCGAGCAGCGTGCTCGGCGCGCTGTGGTACTCGCCCATCCTCTTTCTCCGGCCGTGGGCGCGCGCCGCCGGGCGGGAGCCGGTACAGGGTCCTTCCGTCTACGCGGTAGCGCTGCTGACGGCGATCGCCGCCGCGGTGGCGTTCGGGTGGTGGGCGGGACCCGAGCCGTCGATGGGCGAGGCCATGCTGGACGGTCTCGTCGTCGGTGTCTTCTTCGCCGCGGCCGGACTCGGGCTTCACTACACGTTCGCGGGCCGGGACCTCAAGCTGTGGCTGATAGACGGCGGCTTCCAGGTAGCGCGGTTCGTTCTCCTCGGAGTGGTGTTCGGGCTGATGGGGTGAGCGGCGAACACCGTGTCCTCTTGCGTCGTTGCGGCGCGGCGGCACAGGTTAGCTCCGGGCCGACCCGGCCGAGGGGACGATGAAGAGACAACACGCTGAAGGATCCGCCGCCGGCGCGCTCCGCGACGACGTAGCGGGCGGTTTCCGGGATCGTCTCGAATCGGCGGTCGGCGATCGGTACACGATCGAGCGCGAGCTCGGTCGCGGCGGGGCGGCGATCGTTTATCTGGCCGAGGACCGCAAGCATCACCGCCACGTCGCGATCAAGCTCCTGAACCCGGAGCTCGCGCAGGCGCTCGGCGCCGAGCGGTTCCTGCGCGAGATCGAGATCGCCGCGCGGCTGAGCCACCCCAACATCCTGCCGCTCTACGATTCCGGCGCCGGCGACGGCCTGTTGTACTACGTGATGCCGTTCATCGAAGGGGAGTCGCTGCGCGAGCGCTTAGCCCGTGAGAAGCAGCTCTCACTCGAGGACGCGGTCCAGGTGGCGCGTCAGGTCGCGGAGGCGCTCGCCTACGCGCACGCGCAAGGCGTCGTTCACCGCGACATCAAGCCCGCCAACATCCTGCTGCACGCCGGGCAGGCGATGGTGAGCGACTTCGGCATCGCACGAGCGCTCGACGTTGCGGGCGGCGACCGCTTGACGCAGTCCGGGCTCGCCGTCGGGACGCCGGCCTACATGAGCCCCGAGCAGGCGGCCGGGGCCGACGACGTCGACGCGCGCAGCGACGTCTACGCGCTCGGATGTGTCTTGTACGAGATGCTCGCGGGCGCCCCGCCCTTCACCGGCCCGACCCCGCAGGCGGTCCTCGCGCGCAAGGCCGTCGAGCCGGTGCCGAAGCTCCGCGTCGTGCGCGACACGGTCCCCGCCGAGCTCGAGGCGGTGATCGAGAAGGCGTTGGCCAGGGTCCCCGCCGACCGGTTCGCGACGGCGCGGGGGCTCGCGGACGCGCTCTCGGGAAGCGGTCGGCCGCTCAAGCGGACCGCGACCAGTGGCCTGCGAGCGCGGATCTCGGCCGGGTGGATTGCGGCATTCGTGTTAGCGGCGGCCATCGTCGCGACCGGCGCATACTCGATCTTCGCGGGCGACGTGACGCGGCGCGGCGGACCTGTTCGCGCGACGTTCGCGCAGCTCACCGGACACCCGGGGCTCGAGTGGTACCCGAGCCTCTCGCCCGACGGGCGCTGGGTGGTGTACTCGGGGGAAGCAGCCGGCAACCGAGACATCTACCTCCAGAGTGTCGGCGGACAGACGCCGATCAACCTGACCGGCGACTCCCCCGCGGACGACGTCCAGCCGGTGTTTTCTCCCGACGGCCCGGTGTTTTCTCCCGACGGCGAGCGCATCGCGTTCCGGTCGAGCCGCGATGGTGGTGGCATCTTCGTCATGGGCCGCACCGGCGAGGCGGTGAAGCGGGTGACCCGGAACGGCTTCAACCCGGCGTGGTCGCCCGATGGGTCGCATCTCGCCTACGCGTCAGAGGGCGTCGAGCTGAATCCCATGAACTGGGACGGCGTCAGCGAGCTGTGGGTCGCCACCGTGGCGACGGGCGAGACGCGGCGGCTGGACGTCCCGAACGCCGCGCAATCGGCGCAAGCGCAATCTGGAAGATCCGCTCGCGGAGCGGTGCAGGCCGTCTGGTCGCCGAGCGGCCGGCGGATCGCGTTCGTCGCGCGGCTGGCGGACAAGCGCAAGATGGACATTTGGACGATCCCGGCCGGCGGCGGGACGCCGGTGCCCGCGACGAACGACGAGCCAGTCGACTGGAATCCGGTGTGGTCGCCCGACGGCAAGTTCCTGTACTTCGCGAGCGACCGGGGCGGCAGCATGAACCTGTGGCGCGTGGCGATCGACGAGGAGACCGGCGCGACGCGGGGCGAGCCGGAGCCGATCACCACGCCCGCGCCGTTCGTGGGCCACCTGAGTATCTCCGGAGACGGGCGCCGCATCGCCTACGCGTCCGTGCTCCTCAACATGAACGTCCAACGGCTCACGCTCGACCCGGTGACGGCGACCGTCAAGGGGGAGCCGTTCTACGTCACCACAGGTTCGCGGAGCTGGGCGAACCCCGACGTCTCGCCGGACGGCGAGTGGATCGTGTTCTACTCGCGCGTCGGGCCGGAGGGCGACATCTACGTCGTCCGCGCCGACGGCACCGGGCTGCGGCAGGTGACGAGCGATTCGGCGATCGACCGCGTTCCGCGCTGGTCGACCGACGGCAAGTGGATCTCGCACTTCTCGGACCGCAGCGGCGGCAACTTCCAACTCTGGGCCGTGCGGCCGGACGGCAGCGAGCTGCGCCAACTCACCGACATCGGTGGTGTGTACGCCGCCTGGTCGCCCGACGGCCGGCGGGTCGCCACCACCGCCGTGGCCAACGCCGCGAATCGGCTGGTCTACATCTTCGATCCGAACCTCCCGCCCGGCGAATCGAACCGCCAGGTGTTGACGAACGTGAACGACGCGCGCGGCGGGTTCGTCGTGACGAGCTGGTCTCGGGACGGGAACCTGATCGCCGGCCAGGTTGGCGTTCCCGGGAAAGGGATCGCCGTGTACGATCTGCGCACGGGAACGTTCCAGCGCGTGGCCGATTTCGGCGAGTGGCCGGTCTGGCTGCCGGACAGCCGCCGCCTGTTGTTCGTCGCGCGCGGCAAGGAGTTCCACGTGGCCGACACACGCACGCGAGAGGTGCGGAAGATCTGGAGTGTGTCGCGTGACGTCATCGGCCCCCCACGGCTCACGCGTGACGGCAGGGCGATGTACTTCTCACGACGAGTCAGCGAATCGGATGTGTGGCTGCTGACGATGACGATGCGGTGACGAGCCATCTACACACGGAGGCGAGCATGGGAACCGCAACGACGCAGGACGTCCACGGGCATATCCTGGCAGGCTTGCGGTCGGCCCTCGAGCGCTGGTACAGTGGCGATCCGATGGGCTACGCCGATCTCTTCGCCGACGACCTCACGTATTTCGCCCCGCCGACTGGCGGTCGCCTCGAGGGAATCGAGGCGCTGAGAGCGTCGTACGCGCCGATTCAGGGGAAGGTCCACGTTCCGCGCCACGAGGTGTCGAATCCGAAGCTTCAGCTACACGGTGACGTCGGCGTCCTCACGTACCACCTAGACGATTACCCGGCTGACGGCAGTCCCGGCGGCCGCTGGAACGCGACGGAGGTCTATCGGCGCGACGGGGACGAGTGGCGGATCATTCACGCCCACTGGTCCCTCAGGTAGAAGACGGGGCGACGGCCCGACTGCCGTATATTCACCGCGTGACCGCCACCATCCCTCCGGATCTCACGAGCGCGCTCGCGGAGCGCTACGAGCTGCGCCACGTACTCGGGCGCGGCGGCATGGCGACCGTCTACCTGGCGTACGACCGTAAGCATCTGCGCGAGGTAGCCCTCAAGGTCCTGCGTCCCGAGATCGCCGCGTCGCTCGGCGCCGACCGGTTTCTCAAGGAGATCCAGACCGTCGCGCGACTCGTGCATCCGCACATCCTCACGCTGCACGATTCCGGGGAGGCAGAGGGCTTCATCTACTACGTGATGCCGTACATCGAGGGCGGCTCTCTCCGGCAGCGACTCGAGGCGCGCCGCCCGCGCACGGTCCCCGGGCAGCCGCACGGGCTCGCGGAGTTGGTCGCGCCCGAGGTGGACGCCGCGCTCGCGATCGCCGCGCCAGTCGCCGATGCGCTCTGCTACGCGCACCGCGTCGGCGTGCTGCACCGCGACATCAAGCCGGAGAACATCCTCTTCGCGCAAACGCACCCGATCGTCGCCGATTTTGGGATCGCCAAAGCCGTCAGCAGCGCTAGCGGCCCGAACCTGACGCGCACAGGCATCTCGCTCGGCACGCCGGGATACATGAGCCCCGAGCAGGCGGCCGGATTCAGCGATGTCGACGAGCGCACGGACGTCTACAGTCTCGCCGTCGTCGTCTACGAGATGCTCATCGGCGAGATCCCGGGTCGCTGGCTCACCGAAGAGTCGGTGCGCGCCGGACGGTTCCTGGACGCGGCTCCGAAGCATCGCGCGCGGCTCGCGGTCGTCGGAAGCACCATCGAAGCGGCTCTGGCGCGCGGCCTTGCGGTGCGGCCAGATCAGCGGACGCCGACGCCGGCGGCGTTGATCGACGAGTTACGAGGCCTCTCGCACGCCGGCCGCCGCCGCTACCGGCCGGACGAGATCGACGAGATCGTCAAGCGGGCGTCGGAACTCGAGGCGTCGAATCCGACGAGCGCCGGCGCGATGACGATCGGGGGTGTCGAAGCCATCGCGCAGGAGGTCGGGATCTCACCGGCGCTCGTGCGCTCCGCGGCGGCGTCCCTGACGCCGCCACCTGCCGCCTCCGGGGAACTGGCTCCGGCCTCGGCCGCCATGCCGACGCCGCTCCACCGACTCATCGGCGGGCCGACGCGCCTGCGATTCGATCGCGTCGTCGAGGGCGAGCTCGCCGAGTCCGATTATCTCCTGCTCGTCGACGAGATCCGACGCACGATGCAGAACGTCGGACAGGTGAGCCAGCTCGGGCGCTCATTCGCGTGGACCATGTCGCGTAGCGGACCGGGAGGACGGGAGCTGGAGATCGCGGTGACCGTGCGTCGCGGACGCACGCACATCGCCGTCCAAGAGAATCTTGCCAATCTCGCCGGTGGTATCTGGGGCGGGATTGGCGGCGGAATGGGAGGCGGCGGCATGGGCCCGATTCTCGGGATCCTCGTCGGCGCCATGAGCGCTCCCGCCGAAGTGATCGCGGCGATCGTGCCCGCGTGGCTGAGCCTTACCTACATGACCGCGCGCGTGAGCTACCGGCTGACTGTTCGCGGCCGACAGCGCGCGCTGGCGGGACTCGCCGATCGGCTCGCGGCGATGACGCAGGACCTCGTGGGTCAGCCGGCGAGGCTCGGCAGCCCGAACGACGTGTATTAGAGACTCGGGTGCAGACGACGATGCGCTACGGGGCCATCACCTTAGCATCCCTCGCCGCCCTCGCGGCGCCGCCAGCTCGGCCGGCGCACAGCCAGACACCTGTGGACTGGCCGATCCACTCGACCTCACGGCCGCAGCCGCCGATCGTCAACCCGGGCCCGTTCACCGCGTCGACGCCGGCGCCATCGGACGCCGTAGTTCTCTTCGACGGGCGGTCGCTCGACAACTGGCGATCAGCCGACGATGCACGCCAGCCCGCGCGCTGGCGCGTGCGTGACGGCGACATGGAGGTCGTTCCCGGCACCGGCGCGATCTCGACCACCCAGGCCTTCGGCGACGTGCAGCTTCACGTCGAGTGGGCGACTCCCAAGCCGGCGTCCGGCGATGGCCAAAACCGCGGCAACAGCGGCGTCTTCCTGATGGGCCGTTACGAGGTCCAGGTCCTCGATTCCTACCAGAACCAGACCTATCCCGATGGACAGGCGGGCGCGATTTACGGGCAGCATCCACCGCTGGTGAACGCGAGTCGGCCGCCGGGAGATTGGCAGACGTACGACATCATCTTCCTCAGGCCGCGCTTCGACGCTAACGGGCGGCTGACGCGCCCGGCGCGCGTCACCGTCTTCCACAACGGCGTACTCGTTCAGAACGGCGCGACGCTCACCGGACCGAGCGCTCACCGCGCGCGACCGCCATACGCCCGGCACGAGGACGCGCTGCCGATCGTCCTCCAGGACCACGGGCAGGCGGTGCGATACCGGAACGTCTGGGCGAGGCGGCTGAGCGAGTCCGGAGGATGATGGCTGCGGAGTGAGGATTGACCGTATTGTCAGGCCCCGAGCCCCTCCACAATCTTCGCCGTCGTGATCGTCTGCCCCACGTGCCGCTGCGTGTGCTCGGCCGCGTGAAACAGTAATCCGAGCACCGTCGACGGCAGCCGCGAGCGTCCGACCTCGCGCCGCTCCGTCAGCCGATTCTCCGGCGTCGCGCGAAGCTGTACGAGCGCGCGCTCCACCTGCGCCTCGAAGGCGGCCACGAGCTCCGCGGCGCCGGCGTTCCCCTGCTCTGCCGGCGCCGTCTCGCGCGCGAGCGCCGCGCGCTGCGCGTCGGAAAGCAGCTCGCCGCGCGCATAGGTGAACAGCCGGTCGAGGCTCCCTGCTGCGTGCCGCACGTGAAACCGACTGACGCGGCGCCGCCCGGCCGCGTCCACAGCGCGTCGTGCCCGAGCGGCGTGACGACGCGCCGGACGTCCTCGACCGCCTGGAGCAGCGCGTGCGCGACCGGCTGGAGGAGCGGTGGGACGTCGGGCACCGGGCCGCGGAGCCACGGCTCCGGTTCTTGGGCCGGCGCTCGCGTCGTCACGGCCGAGCCGCCGAGTCCCGCCCGACAATCGACGCCAACACGCGCTGCACAAACTCGTTCACCGCGTTGTTCTCGATCCACCGCGCGACGACGACGAGGT
>JBHELH010000140.1:0-2626 GCA_046263215.1 Gemmatimonadaceae bacterium
GTCCTACGCCGCGGCTCGCGCCGGTGACGAGCGCGACTCGCCCTTTCAACTGCATGGTGCCTCCGAAGTACATTTCAGCTCGTCGCCGCAGCCGGAGTCGGCGTCGGCATCTGGCGGGCGCATCTCGGCGCGAGCATCGTCAGTACTGGAACGAAGATGCCGGCGGTTAGCTCCGGCGTCATGTGCACCTGAGGCACCGAGAAACGGGAGGCGACGTGACCCCTTCGGCGACGGGTGATCAGCCGCCGCGGCGCTTCGGCCACTGGCGTGTGATCGCCTTCACGCTCGTCCTCTGCCTCGCCGTCATGGCCGCCGTGGACGGCTTCAGCCAGCAGGGGCTGAGCTGGTGGACCGTCGTCAAGGCGCTTGGTATCTCTGCCGTCGTGCTCGCGTACGTCTACTTCGTCCGTTATCCGAAGCTCCGGCGCCGGGACCGGTAGCGCCGGCTGGGCGTATCTTGGCTGGACGGTGTAACCACGGCAGCTTAACTCCGCTTAGACCACGCACGCGACTCTCGTGGATATCCAGCAACGAATGTCCGCCATTCTCGCCGCGGAGGCCGCCGCCATCTCGGCCGTCCGAGTGACGCCTGCCTTCGAGCAAGCGGTCTGCGCGCTCCGAGACTCGCGGGGTAAGGTCCTGACCACCGGAATGGGCAAGGCTGGTCACATCGCCCGCAAGTTCGCGTCGACGCTATGCTCGACCGGCACGCCGGCCTCCTATGTGCACCCGGGAGAAGCCGCGCACGGCGGTCTCGGCCTGGTAGAGCCCGAGGACTGCATCGTTGCGTTCTCGACGAGTGGCAAGACGCGGGAGGTCATCGAGATGCTCGAGCTTGGCCGCCACATCGGCCTCAAGACAATCATCGGCGTCACCTCGCATCCTGAGTCCGATCTCCGGGAGCTGAGCGACATCGTTCTCGATATGGGCGTGATCTCCGAGCCGTGCGTGCACGGCCTGACCCCCTCGGCGAGTACGACGGTCATGCTGGCGATCAGCGATGCGATCGCGCTTACGCTGATGGAACTGAAGGGATTCTCCCGCCATGACTTCGGGCTTCGTCATCACGGCGGCTACCTGGGTAGAAAGTCCCGGTCCGACAACGAGTAACGCTGCAGAATGAGCATCCTTCCTCGGTGCGAGCAGTGCGGCGGCGAGTTCGATCCGCTCACGGGCGGCATCTGCGCCTCGTGCGGGCGACTGCTCTGCGGCCGACACCTGCGCGGGTGGCTCCGCTCGCTCCTGCCGACGATCGGTACGGCGCGGCCTGTGTGCGTCGACTGCCGCGCGGGCCGGCGTCCTGCGAGCCCGCGTCCGGGAACGGCCATGCATCCGACGCGCCTCATCGCAATCGCCGTCGCCGTCCTCGTGACGGCCACCGGCGCGGCGTGCCGTACCAGACCGCCGGAGCGCGCGTCGGATACGCGCTGCGGCGCCGGGGGCTTGCTCATCATCCGGAATCACTCGGGACGCGTCCTCGAGATCTACGAGTCCGGGCGCGGCGCCACGGAGTTCATCGGCTTCGCATCGCCGGGCGTCACGCGTCTGCCGGTCCGCGGCCCGTCGGATCTGGCGATCGTCTATCGCGTGCGCGAGCCTTCCGAGGGGCGTGACGCCGCCACCGTCACGTGGCTGCGACCGAACGCCGTCGCCCGGGGATCGTCCCGATTCATGCTGGAGCTGACGTGCCGATGAACCTCGACTCGCGCGCCGTGCGAATTCTGATCGCGACGCTCGTTGGCGTGGTTGCCGCGCTCGCGGTGCCGCTCGGCAACCTGTGGCTCAAATGCCAACAGCCAGCGTCGGAGGCGTGCGTGTGGAGCCGGGCCTATCTGCCCCTGTCGCTCGGTCTGACGGCCGTGATCCTGGGTGTCCCCGTCTTCGTCGTCACGCTCGTGCTGCTCCGGCGCTACGCGGCGACGCGAGTGCGCTGACCGTGGCGCGTTCGTTTCTCGAGTCGACGTTCCTCACCGCGTGTCCGAGCTTTCGCCCGACCTGGGAGGCGATGCGGCGCGGGTACGCGCCCGGGACGGAGCCTGACGCGACCGCGTTCCTCGGCGCGCTCCGCTTCCACGTCGTCGGCCTCGCGTCCGTCGGTCGGGTGGCGGAGTTCACGCGGTTCGCGCAGGCGCTCGACCGCCTCCTCGTGGACGCCGATCCCATTCTGGAGGACTTGCTGAACGACGAGCTGGTGGCGCCGCTCGCGGTCGCGGTCCGCGACGGCGAGCTCGCGCCGCAACTGGTCGAGCCGCACCTCGGCGCGCGCACGCGGGCCGCGTGGCGCCGGCACGTCGGGTAGCGCGACGACCGGCGCACGACGCCATGGCGGCGGCGCGGGGTTGGCCACCCGCCGCGCACGGCGATTATGTTTGGCTGAGATGCACGCGCCGGCTTCCGATGCTGGCGGATCTTCACCGTGTCGTCGGCGATACCGAGGGCTGATGTCGATCACCGTCATCGTCGGGCTGCTGGTGCTGCTGGTCATCGTCGTCGCCGCATTCGGCGTGCGGCGTGAGCAGGCGGAGCACCCGGCGGGCGCCCAGTCGCTCGCCGCGCTGCTCGTGGTGGTCGTAGCCGTGCTGGTCCTCGCGTACATGGTCCTGCAGCGCGGCCGCTGACCGCGGTG
>JBHELH010000141.1:0-23772 GCA_046263215.1 Gemmatimonadaceae bacterium
AAAGCATCGTCCCGGCTCGTGCCGTGAGGAATCTTGCCCGCTGACGAACTATCAGCGCGCTTTCGCCGTTCGCCGATCCGCGCTCGTCCGCGTGCCCAACGACCAACGCCCTTGCTCTGACGCTCCCGCGCCGTGGCCACCGACACGGCCCCCGGCGCGCCAGTAGTCAGGCGGCCGGCGCACCGACCCGCGTGTCGCGGGCCGTGAATCCGACGCCGGCCAGCACGAGACCGAGCACGAGGTGGAGCAGCGGATCGGCGCCACCAAGTGGCACGAGGCCGAAACCGGTTGGCGCCACGTACCCCAGTGCCGCGAGTACCAGGTAGATGACGCCCGCGATCCGGCAGTATGCGCGTGACGCGTCGTGCGTTCGCGCGGCGGCGAGCCCCCAAATGCCGAACGCCAGGTGCACGACGTTGTGCAGCAGGTTGACGGGGAAGAGTCCGAGGACTTTCGGGGCGAGGCCGGGGTCGGCCTCCATGCTCATGCCGCCCTGCACGAAGCCGAGTACCGCGACGAGAAGGAACCCGATGCCGAACACCAAAGACACCCACTGCGCCGTCGTGCGCTCACTGCGCGCGGCCATTCGTGGTGCGCTCGTCATGGAACCTCCCGAGGTTGGGTGGTCGATGTTACGTGACACGATGCGGCAGGGATCGGCCGCAAGCATCGCACCAGGCTGATCCGTGAACGCATGAATCCGGCGACCCTTGCTCGCCCAACCTCGCGCGCGGAGGTTTTCGCCATGCGATCAGGCTTCCTGCGGGGGCTCACGACTGCCGTCGCGGCGGTCGGCGGCGTCGTCGCCGTGGACTCATGCAGCCGCCGCTCGCTGATACCGCAGCCCGGCGAGCGAACCGCCGCGGCGCCCGACAGCTTCCGCGTCGCGGTCGAGACGAGCCGCGGGCGGTTCGACGTCGTCGCGCACCGCGGGTGGGCACCGAACGGCGTCGACCGATTCTACGTCCTGGTCCGGCGCCAGTATTATGACGACGCGCGCTTTTTCCGCGTCGTCAGTGGCTTCGTCGCTCAGTTCGGGCTGTCGGGCGACCCACGCGTGACCGAGGCATGGCGCCCGCGCTCGATCGCCGACGAGCCCGTGCGCCAGAGCAACCGGCGCGGTCGGATCGCCTTCGCGCGCGGCGGCCCGAACACGCGTACCACTCAGCTCTTCATCAACCTGCGCGACAACCCGCGACTCGATACGCTCAACGGGTTCGGCTTCCCGCCGATCGCCGAGGTCGTCGCCGGGATGGAAGTCGTGGATTCGCTATACGCCGGCTACGGTGAAGGCCAGCCGCGCGGCAATGGTCCGCCGCAAGACTCCATCCGCGCGTTGGGCAACGAGTATCTGCGGCGCGCCTTCCCGCGACTCGACTTCATCCAGCGCGCGCGCGTCGTGCGCGAGTGGCGCTGAGCGAGGGGGAGGTGGGAGGAATGAGGGGGGAGTGGTGCGGACTCTCCCCTCCCTCCTCCTTCCTCCAGCCTCCCTATCGTCCTGCCCTGCTCGTCGATCGCGACTGCGTCGTTCGGCTGCGCGACCCGCCGCGGCTCTGCGACCGGCCGCCGCGTGAACCCCCGCCTGAGCCCGCGCTGGACCCATCGCCGCCGTCCGCCATTTCCGCCTCGACGTTGATCGAGCTCTCGGCCAGTGCGGTGAGCCGCTTGTCTGCCTCGCCCTCCTCCTCCAGCGTCTGCTGGAGGAGCTCCGCGTGTTTGGCGAGGCCGAGCGTTTCGGCGTATGTGCGGACCGTTCCATAGCCGGCGATCTCGTAGTGCTCGACGTGCTGGGCCTTAGCGATCAAGCCGGCGTCGAGAACGTCGGGCTCGGGCTTCTCCTGAAGGAGCTCCTGCGCCTCTTCGATCAGCCCTTCCATGCCGACGCACTTCTTCCCGCGCGGGCTCTCGCCGAGGTCCGCGAAGATCCGCTCGAGCCGCTCGACCTGACGCTCGGTGACGCGGGCGTGCTCGGTGAAGTTCGCGGCCAGCTCCTCGTGCGAGGCCGCCTTCGCCATCTTCGGCAATGCCTTGAGGAGCTGCTTCTCGGCGCTGTAGAGGTCCTTGAGGTTGTTGACGTAGAGCGCCTGCAGGGAGTCGAGTTCCACGAGTGCCTCCGGAGTTCGACGGTCTTGGGGGGACGGCCGCCGCGCGGCCGGAACGGGGGCCGGAAAATGCAATCGCGATGCCGGAGCTTGCCCAGTGTCGCGAGCGCCGTGGTTGGGCTCGGAGGCGGCAGGGCGAGGGCGTTTCGGGGGAAGGGCGTTTCGGGAAGAGCGGAAGAGCGGGAAGAGCGGGAAGAGCGGGAAGAGCGGGAAGAGCGCGGACGCGGACGAGCGCGGATGATGAAGGGCGATGGCCGCGGATCGCTCCTCGACTGAACAAGACTTTGACCCTCCACGAGGCCGGACGGTGCTTTGGCTACACCCCCGGGAGGCCACGCTCGCCGCTCGGTGTCATCCCGCAGGAGCGCCGCCGAAGGCGGCCGCGAGTGTCGGGATCTACTGTCCCTACCTCGTGGCCGGCGCCGTCAGCGTGGAAGTAGATCCCGACAGGCGCTCTCGCGCCTGCGGGATGACAGACGCGCCGGGCCGGAGCGTCCCGAGCGGGTGTAGCCAAGGTCTTCTCTCGGGCCGGCGCGGGGAGGCCCGAGACCCGCGGAGCTCTCCGCGGCCATCGCAGTCGCCTCCGCGCTCGTCCGCGTGCGCGCTCTTCCCCGACACGCCATTCGCCCTCCTCCGAATCTTGACCACCCTGGCCACGTCCCGTTGATTGACCAGCCTCACGCGCTACGCCGTGGAGGCGTCGATGCTCAGGACTGCTGCGCGCTCGCTCGCGCTCGTTCTCCCCTTGGCGGCGACCAGCCTCTTCGCGCAGCCCGCGCAGCAGGCTCGGCCCGCCGACGCTCAGGACAGCGCGTACGCGCGCCTCGTCCGCGAGGCAACCTCCGACCCGCGGTTCCTGCCGACAACCGTGGCGACACTCCCGGGTGGTGGCTCGGTGCCGAGCCCGCGCCGACACTTTGGCACCATCATCGGAGCGCCGGGCGTCATGCATCGCACAGCGGAGATCTACGGCTACATGCGCGCGCTCGCGGCCGCGTCGAGGCGCGTGCGCGTCGAGACGATCGGGACGACGGAGGAAGGGCGTGACATCCTCCTCGTCGCGATCGCTGACGAGGCGACGATCCGCGAGCTCGACCGCTACAAGGCCGCCGCCGCTCGGCTCGCCGACCCGCGGCGCGTGCCGACAAGCGAGGTCGACGCCGCCGTCCGCGCGGCGAAGCCCATCTACTACTTGAACGCCGGGCTGCACTCGCCGGAGATGGGGTCGCCCGAAATGGTCATGGAGCTCGCGTACCGACTCGCGGTGAGCGACGACCCGTCGATCCGCAAGATTCGCGAGCGCGTGATCACGCTGATCAATCCCGTCAGCGAGCCCGACGGACGTGACCGCCAGGTCGACTGGTATTACCGGTACACGAAGGGCCGCCCGCGCTTCGACGACGGCTTTCCCCGCAGCACGCCGTACTGGGGGAAGTACGTGGTCCACGACAACAATCGCGACGGCATTCAGATCTCGCAGGCGCTCACGAAGGCGATTTATCGCGCGTACTACGAGTGGCACCCCGTCGTGATGCACGACCTGCACGAATCGGTGCCGCTCCTCTACGTGTCGACGGGAACGGGGCCGTACAACCCGCACCACGACCCGATCATCATCAGCGAGTGGCAGCTGCTGGCGAATCACGACGTCGCCGCGCTCACGGCCCTTGGCCTTCCCGGTGTCTGGACGTGGGGCTTCTTCGACGGCTGGTGGCCGGGCTACGCGATGTGGGTGGCCAACAACCACAATTCGGTCGGCCGGTTCTACGAGACGTTCGGCAACGCCGGCGCCGACACGTACGTGCGCGACCTGTCGAACGCGCGCTACGCCGGCGAGTCGGTGACCTCGCAGCAGTGGTACCGTGCGTGGCCGCCGACCAAGCGTGTGCGCTGGTCGGCGCGCGACAACGTCAACTACATGCAGGCCGGGGTGCTCGCTTCACTGGAATTCGCCGCCGACAACGCCGAGCAGCTCCTGCGCAACTTTTGGCGCAAGGGCCTCAACAGCATGACGCGCGGGCGCGAGCAGAAGCCGCACGCGTACGTCATTCCCGCGCTCGCGAAGCAGCGCGACCCGCGGCGCGCCGCCTATCTCGTGAACCAGCTGCGGCGGCACGGTATCGAGGTGCAGCGGCGTACCGCGGGCGACTCGGCCGGCGACTTCGTCGTTCTGCTCAACCAGCCCTATCGCGATCTCGCGGTGACGCTGCTCAGCGCGCAGCGCTTTCCGCAGAACGCGCAGCATCCGCCGTACGATGACATCGCCTGGACGCTCGGCTACCTCTACGGGGCCGACGTGAAGGCCGTCGACGACACGGCCGTTTTCGGCTGGCGGGGGCTCGAGTCGCTGCGCGACACCGTGGCCGTCGCGTCCGCGGTGCGCGGGGGAGGGCGCGTGCACGTGATCGCCTACCACGGGCAGAGCGAGCTGCTGCCGGCGCTCTACTGGCTTCGCGGCCGAGAACCCGGCGCGCGGGCGTCCGCGCTTGAGGATCGAGCGGTCGCCGGGCGGGACACGCTGCCGGCAGGGTCGGTGGTCATCGAGGGCGCGTCGGCCGACGCCGCCCGCGAGCTCGCCGCACGCTTCGCGTTGCCGGTAACGGCGCAACCCGCGGCGCCCACCGCGCCGACGCACTCGCTCGACCTCCCGCGCGTGGCGATGTACCACACGTGGTTCGACACGCAGGACGAGGGATGGGCGCGCTATACGTTCGAGCAGCTCGGCGTCCCGTTCACGTCGATCGACAAGGACGACGTGCGGCGGGGACGGCTGCGCCAACGCTTCGACGTGATCGTGGTACCGAGCGTACGCGGCGATCTACAGCGCATCGTCCACGGCCATGACCGGAAGTGGGGGCCGATGCCGTTCCAGCGCACGCGCGAGACGCCGGCGATGGGTACGCCCGCGGCGACGGCGGACATGACCGGCGGCATGGGCTTCGAGGGATTGGCCGAACTTCAGCGTTTCGTCGACGACGGCGGAACGCTGATCACGCTCGGCGCCGCGACGCGCCTCGTCGGTGAGAGCGGGCTCGCGCGCGAGCTGTCCCCGCTGACGCCGCGCACGCTGTTCCATCCGGGGTCGGTCGTCCGTGTGCGGGCGCGGGCGCCGCGCTCGCCGATTCTTTACGGATTCCCCGAGGTCGCGCACGTCTTTCGCGGGAACGGCCCGCTCTTCCAGGTGGATGCGCGCGACAGCGCGCTCATCGTCCTGCAGTACGGCGCGCGCCGACGTCCCGAAGAGCGCGACGAGGGCCCGATGCTCGGCATACGCGTCGAACCGGCGGCGCGCCCCGGCGCCGCCGAGACGCCGGCACCCGACTCCGCCCGGGCCGCTAGCGCGCGCGGCGCGAGCAGCGACGGCGACTACGTGCTCTCAGGAATGGTTCGCGGCCAGGACGAGATCATCGGCCAGGGGGCGATCTTCGACATCCCCGTGCGCCGCGGCCGCGTCATCGCGTTCACCTTCAACCCGCTCCATCGCTTCCTGAACCACCACGAGTTCCCGATGGTGTGGAACGCGATATTGCACTGGAATGACAAGCCGGGCGCGACGCCGCGCGCGGTGGAGGTGAGTGGGGGCGGGTAGGGCTTGTGAGCTTGTGAGCTTGTGGGCTTGTGGGCTTGTGGGCTTGTGAGGGCGCGGCCGTGCCGCGCACACCCTCGGGAGGTCACGCGGGGCCTGAGCATTTCCTGACGAGCTATCAAGCCCACAAGCGCACAAGCTCACAGCCTACCCCTCTACATCCCTCCCCAACAGGCCCCTCATGAACGGCCTCGTGATGCACTCGTAAAACCCCTTCCCGCCGCACAGCGCCTTCGCGTCGCGCTCGACGTAGCGCGCGATCTTGTTCGGGTACGTGTGACAGCGCGGCGTATTGGTGCCGCGGACGCAGCCGTTGTAGCGCAACAGTCCTCTCCGCACCTGTTCCGCGCTCATCGGCTGTCCGACCTTCGGCTTCAAGTACTCCTGCATGATGTAGACGCCGTAGCGGATGTTCGTCTCGTCGTTCTCGAGATCGGTGCCGAAGCGCTTGCCCAGCGGCTTGATCCAGTACTTCGGGTAGATCTGCATCAGCCCGATCGCGCCAACGTTCGACGTCGCCCGCGAGACGAAGGTGGCGTTCTCCGTCAGCATGAGGCCGAAGATGAGCGCCGGCGGAATGCCGCGAATGTAGCCCTCGCGCACGGCGAAGGTCGCGATCGAGTCCGCGCGCATTTGGGACATGCGGCCGGTGCGCACGAGGTCCGCCGCGAAGGCCTGCTTGTCGGCCTGGAACTGCGGCGACGCCATGAAGGCCTCGACGGTCGAGGAGTCGCGCCGCGGGTTCTTGCCCGTCACCGCCTGGAGGATCGGCAAGACCGGCTTCGCCGCCGGAACCCGCTCGGCGAGCTGCTCGGCGACGCGCGACTTGCCGGCGTAGATGGGGCTCATTCGCGTCACCGTGTACGCGATGACGCACAGCAGCGTGACGATCGCGAAGAGGTAGCCACCTGCCGTCCGCAGCGCCCGCTGGAGGCGAGTCGGCGGGGGCTTCGCGCCGCGCCGCCCGCCCTGGCCTGGATTGCGCCGGCGATCGCGGTTGGATCGTCTCTCGCTCGCGGGTACGGTAGCCTGGGGCTCGGTCATACGTCACGCCTCGGTCATGCCGCCAGCGGCAGGTGGTGAAGCCACTATTGCAAGCGCTGCACCCGCCAGGGGACGGTCGCGCTCGGCTAACACCGCGGCGTCAGCCGCGGCCGTCCGTCCCGGTGACCGGGGGTCGATCGGCAAGTCCGATGTGGCGCCGCACCTCGGCGACGACTTCTCGAGGCTCCACGGGCTTCGCGAGGTAGCCGTCGCACCCGACGGCGATCGCCTGAGCACGGTGCTCCGCAAGGGCGTGGGCCGTCAGCGCGATGACAGGAATGCGGCGCGTTTCCTCGTCCGCCTTGAGCCGGCGGGTCGCCTCCCAGCCGTCGAGCCCCGGGAGACCGACATCCATCAGGATGAGGTCCGGGTGCGCCTTGCGCGCGAGCGTAACGCCCTCGATGCCGTCGTGCGCCTCGAGCACGCGATAGCCATAGTGCTTCAGAATCGTCGTGTAGACGATCCGATTGTCCTCGTTGTCCTCGACGAGCAGGACCGTCCGACCGTCGCTGTCCACGCCATTCCTCAGGTGACGACTCCTCTCCTGTGCCCCCGACGAGAGGGGCAGGGCGTTGGAACGGGGATGTCTGGGCAGAGCCACTAAACACCAGTCGGAAAAATCGGGCCAGCGATGGTCGGTCGAGTCTGTTCGCCGGGCTGCGAGTAATGCGGAGGGGGTATCGCGCGTGCAAATGACAAAGCGGGGCCGGCCGAAGCCTGCCCCGCTCGACACCTTCGTCCTGCGCGCTAGGTACCCCTACAGCATCCCCATGGGCACTTGCCCCACGCTTCGGCGTCGAGGATGCTGACAGCCGCCGGGGGCGGTTGCGAGCCCGAGCACAAAACGGTTGTCGACGCCGCCGAAGGGCTGATCTGTTGATGCCAGCGTTCTACTGTCCGCCCGTGCAGCACCCGGTTGAGCACTCGCCCCAACCTGGCGAGTCGAGGAAAGCACCTTGGAGAGCGACCGTAGAGGCGCTCGGGGCAAAGAACATCCGTCCGGGCCCACTCGGCTGATCCTCCGGACACCACGCGAATAACACTCGCTTGGGACCGTATCGATGCGGGTGATCTCTGCACCGGCGATAATCGCCACTCGTGTGCGTCGTGACCCGTTCATCGTCTGGTGAGGACCGGACATCCACCTCGACCATCCGCCACGTCGCGGGCGCGCCGGGTCGTGCCGGCGGGAAGACGACCACGTAGTACGACAGATTAGCGCCCGGCCGCAGCCGGTATCTGTTCTCGATCCTCCCCCCAAGGTTGCGCAGCTGCCAAACGACCGCGCCGTTAGGCGGAGAATCACTGCGCCCCACCAGGTGAGCGGTCTCTTCCGAGAGAATCCGTGCACGGGTCGTTGCGGCCGGTGAGTCGCCGCGGCATGCGGCTCCGGCCGCGCCGGTAGTGTCACACCGGCGAGTAGTGTCGGTCGCGTCGTTCCAATCGAGGTCTGCGACGAACCGCGCAAACTCTCCCTTGCTCATTTCATCCAGCGGCTTCGGCAGCGCGCCGGTGAAGCGCGCGCCGGGTTGCATGCGGGGCACGCAGCTGCTGCTCACGCTCACCGAGCAGATCGCGAGGGCGACGGCGAAAAACCTCGCGTACCGTCGTCTCGTCTGCTTACAGATGGCACCCTTCATTGCGCCTCCGTGGTAGACGGAAAGAGCTCCAACATCGGGAGCAGCACCGCAGTGACGAAGCGAGATTTCTTTCAGGTGGGACTACGTCGTGCCGATGGTGCAATCACGCACGACGGTTACCAGGCAGCTAGTCGCCGCATGCGCTCGACGACCGGCGTCAGCTCGGGATCGGCGCGGGCCCACAGGGCGGCAACTGCCGCGGCCCACCGCTGAGCTGTCGGGCGATCGCCGCGTTGTGCTGCGAGTTCGGCCCGCCACGCCATCACTCGGCCGACCGCCGCCGCTTGAGCCGGCTCGCGGACGACGTAGCTGCTGAGCGTCGGCAGTGCCTCAAGCGTGAGATCGAGCTGGGTTATCGCGCCGGCGGTGTCGCCGATCGCCGCGCGCATCCACGCTTCGCGGTACGTTTGGTCGAGCGAAATGTCGCCCGGGCGATGGTAACGGCGAGCCATGTCGAGTGTATCGAGGTGCGCGCGTACGACCGCTGTTTTTCCGCGAGCGAGCGCCTGCTGCATCTGCATGATTCGCGTTCTCGGGTTGCGAATGCGGAGCGAAGCAGTTGCGCCTAGACAAGGGACTGCTAGACTCAGCGGACGCCGCGTCAGCTCATCCTCGATCCACTCCCGCTCCCTCGGCTCTGCATAGCTGGCGACGGTTCTTCTTGTGGCTCGCTCGAGCGATACGAGACTATCGTCGCAAACCCCGAGCGCCGAGCGAGCATAGAAAGCTCCCGCTACCTGTGTCACCGGCGCGGGGAGTTCGTGGCCGCGGACCTCGGGCCAATATGTCGCGGCTCGCGGCCACAGACCAGCGAGCCGGCGCGTGTGCCCCGTCAGGGCTGCGAGACCGACCACGTCTTCCGTCTGCTTTGCTGTCTGAGCGCGAACTGCGGTCAGCAGTGAGTCCGCAAGCCGCTGCGCCGACGCGAAGTCGCCGCTTTTGAGCACTAACCGTACTTCGTCGACGGCGAGGCGAATCTGCTGGGCGCCCTCTCGCGCCAGGGCCCGCGCCCGACGAAGCGACGAGAGCGCCGATTGCCCATGTGGCCCCCCCGGCACCACGTTGCCTCGGCTCTCCAGTACCGTGGCCAAGGCCTCATGTGCCTCAGCGCTCACTGAGTCATGGCGTGTCCAATCCCTAGCGAACCGGAGAAGGTGTTCGCGATTATGCTCGAGAGCCCGATCCAACGTTGCCGGGTCGACAGCCCCGGTTAGCCATCGCGGATCGGTTATTATGGGGTACGGCTCGTACGCGACCGTATCCCCATCCAGCGCGGGGCGTGCTTGGAAATCGAGACGCGCGGGAGTCGCGCTCCGACCTACCCGCACCCTCGTCGGTTCGGTTGGTAGCAGCCGACTAAGCCGTGGGAAGGAAATCACACTGTATAGGCGTGGCTCGAGATCCAACGCCCGCTCGAACGACCTGACTGCCATGTCAAAGCTGCTGCGGAAGCGCCACCCAGAGCGGCTGTTCGCGTCGAGCACCACCATCGAGTCGACTGCGTTGCACTCGCCAAGCCCAAACCAGGCGAGTACGTCAAGTGAATCGCGGCGCCGGAGCTGCTCGTACGCAGAGCACGCGTCCGGGTATGAGCCGCGCGCGAGCGCGAGCATGCCCCTCGCGAGCAACTCGTCGCGCGCCCCGAGGCGCCGCCCGGCGATTGCAGTCTCGAGCCCGCCGCCCGGGCGCGGCATTCCCCGGTCTCCTCGCCATAGCAGACTGCGCACCTGTGCCAGCCACACGTTCGCCGCGGCGTACTCGCCATCCGCCGCCAGCGCCGCCGCGAACTCGCGCTCCGCCGTCGGAAGGTCCCACGCCGCCACCGCTATGTGACCACGCCCGTACGCGTGCCAAGCAGCCAACGAGCTCGTGCCGCCATCGCCGCCGTCGGCCGCCGCAGGCCGCCGATCGACGCGCAGCAGGGTCATCGCGAGGCGTCGGAAGACGGCGTCCTGGTCCGCGCCGCCTGCGACGGCGACGACGGTCGTCTCGCGCAGCGCGCGCCCGCGGCGTACGTCGTACACACCGCCCCGGATGCGCGTCCCGCCGCCCTCCGGCCGCACCTCGCCCCACACGAGCCGACCGACGCGAAGCCGGCGCGCGGCGCGGAGCGCCGCCGATAGCGAGACGCCCTGCTGCTCGCCATCCAGCAAGCGCTCGGCGCTCGCCTCGCTGACGAGGTTGATCCCGTCCCAGCGGCGGAACGCCTGCGCGAGGTCGCGCGCGGCGCCGGCTCCAGTAAGGACGGTTCCGGACTGCGCGACCCCAGGAGGTGGCGTCGTCCTGAACGGCAGCACGACGTAGCGGGTTGTGTCCACCGGATTCACGACCGGCGCGATCGCCGCTTCCCAGACTCGAGGCGCAAACGCGATGGCAATCGCCGCGACGAGTACGCCGAGCAGAATAGGCAGCCGTCGCGGCGACCACCCGTCCAGTGTGAAGGTCCCCGACGGCTCTACTGGCATTAACCGGCGCAGATCCGCCGCGAACGCCGCGGCGTCAGCATAGCGGTCGGCGGGCAGCAGGGCGAGCGCACATGCGAACACGCCCTCGATGCGCGTTGGCAGAGCGGGTCGATAGTGCCGCACCGATTGCGGGGCCCGCGCGAAACGCTGAGCGATGACGATCTCCGCTGTTGGCCCGACGAACGGCGGCACACCTGCCAACATCTCGTACAGCACGCAGCCCAGGCTGTAGATGTCCGTTCGCGCATCGACCTCGGCGCTCGCGCCCGCCTGCTCCGGTGACATGTAGGCCGGCGTTCCGACGGTGATCCCGCTTGGCGTGATCGACGACCCTCCACCGATCGCGCACGCGAGCCCGAAGTCGGCGATCACGGCGTGCCCGTCCTCGAGCAGAATGTTCTCGGGCTTGATGTCGCGATGGATGACGCCATGCCGGTGCGCGTATGCCAGGGCGTCGGCGACTTCGTGCGCGATCTTGAGCGCGTCGGCGAAGGGGAGTTGCTTCTCGCGGTTCAGCCGCGCGCGGAGGGACTCGCCCTGCACGAGCGGCATGACGAAGTACAGCTGGCCGTCGATTTCGCCCGAGTCGATGACCGTGAGGATGTTCGGATGCTGGAGCTGGGCCGTGACCCTGATCTCGCGGCGGAACCTGTCGGCGCCGGCGGCCAGCGAGAGCTCTGGGTGAAGCACTTTCACCGCGACCGGGCGGTCATGCTTGACGTCGCGAGCCCGGTAAACCGTGGCGAAGCCGCCGCGCCCGAGCTCCTGCTCGAGCGAATAGCGCGAAGCAATGTCGCCTGTCCAAGCTGCGGCGAGCTGGGCCACCTGTGTCCGCCTCCAGACCGGCCCAAACATACGACTGCGCTCAGCGACGGGCCAGAGGAATGCGCACCGATCGCCACCGGTGTCACACTTCGGGTCGCGGTCGGTGCGCCGCGCGCTCCAGCCGGTCCGCCACCGCGGCCCATGCACCGTCGGCGGGGACGCGATCCACCACGATGAGTGTGCACCCCGCGTCGTCCAGCTCGTGGAGCGCGGCGTAGAGCCGGCGGGCGTACTCGTCCGCGGTGTGTGGCATCGCGATCACGCGATGGGCGTCAGGCATTGCGGCGCCTCCCCGCACTAGCGCGCCGACGCGGCCACCGCGCTGCGCCTCCTGGCGGACGCGCAGCCGCGTCCGTTCCGCGTCCGTGGCGTCGGACGGGTCGACCAGCAGGAGCGTCGCACGGGGGGCGTAGTGCCGCTCGAGCATCCCCGGCGCGGGGCGCGGGCCTTCGCCGCGCGGCGCGGCCGTGAGCCGCGCAATGGGTCCGACGAATGGCTCGAGGTCTTCCGCCGAGATGCGGCCGGGTCGAAGGAGAACGGGCGCGCTTCCAGACAGGTCGAGGACAGTTGACTCGATCCCGACGTCAGTCGGACCCCCATCGAGGATCAGCGCGACCCGGTCGCCGAGTGATTTCTCGACGTGCCGCGCCGTCGTCGGCGACAGCTCCGTCGACCGGTTCGCGCTCGGCGCCGCGACCGGAACACCCGCGGCGCGGAGAAGTGAGCGCGCAACGGCGTGCGCCGGCACCCGAATCGCCACGCTCGCGAGTCCAGCCGTCACCACGTCCGGGACTTCCGGCCGCTTCGGCAGCACGAGGGTCAGCGGGCCGGGCCAGTACCTCTCGGCCAGTTTGTGCGCCGGCCGGGGCCAGTCCGCCGCGACGCGGCGCGCCTCCTCGACGCCACTGACATGGACGATCAGCGGATTGTAGCTCGGCCGTCCCTTCGCCTCGAAGATTCGATGTACGGCGCGCTCATCGAGCGCGTGGGCACCGAGTCCGTACACCGTCTCGGTCGGGAACGCGACGAGCTCGCCCCGACGGAGTAGCTCCGCGGCGCGGGCGATGACCTCCGCGTCGGGGTCCACGGGGTCCACGCGCAACGTGGCCATGGTTAAGAATTAGCTATCAGCTATCAGCTATCAGCAGCGAGGTCGGCCGGCGCGGAGCGCCGGCTCGTTTGGTGCAACGATGCCGTCTCCTCGGACCGACTGGCACCTCAGATAGAGAAGGAGGAAGCGTGGCGAGGAACAAGGAGTCCGGTGGCGATCGTGACCGGGGGCGGGAATCGATGAACACCGGCGACATGGGCAAGCGCAATCGGGGCACGCCAGGCCGCAGCGTGAGCGAGCTCGGACTCGATCCGGACGAGGCACGCGGGCAGAGCGTGCTCGGGGCCGCGGGCATTGGAAGCGACGCACGCCCCGGCGTGAGTGATGACGTGTCCGGCGGCGGCGGCAACCTCGCAGGCACCGCCGGCGGCGGGGAACGCCGCAATCCACCGCTCGTCGAGGACGCCGGCCTCGGCGACGGCGGCATTCGCCAATCGGGCGGCGCTGCGGGCGGCGACCGCGGCCACGCCGGCACATCCGATCGGGGCGCCGGTGGCCCGTTGGGCGAGATGCGCAGCGGCCCCGGTCAGTACAAGAGTACGAGCCGCGGAGATCTGGACCGCGGCAGCGACGAAGACGACGCTCCGTCCGACGACCGCTAGTCCGCTGCCACGCGCGCGACGTTTCGGCGCATCCGCACTCTGATCCGCAGCAGGAGAAACGCCGCGACCGCGCCCAGCCCGGCCACGAAGCCCCACCACAGGCCGGCGGCGCGGGCGTCGGTGCGGAATCCGAGGTAGACGCTCACCGGCACGCCGAGCAGCCAGAAACCGACCAGGTTGACGACGAGCGGCGCGCGCGTGTCGCCAATGCCCCGCAGCACGCCCGCAGCGACGGCCTGAATGCCGTCGAACACCTGAAAGACGCCGGCGATCGGGATGAGCAGCACCGCCACGGCGAGCACGCGGGGGTCCGAGCTGAAGGCACGCGCGAGCGGCGTCGGCGCGCTCACAAACAGGATCGCGGTCAGCGACATGAAGCCCACGCCGAGGGCGAGCGCGACGTTCGCCGCCCGCCGCGCCGCTGCGGCGTCGTGTGCCCCGACGGCGTGTCCGACCCGTACCGCGGCCGCGGCGCCCACGCCGAGTGGCACCATGAACGTGGTCGCGGCAAGGTTGATCGCGATCTGGTGCGCGCCGATCTCCACCGCGCCGAGCATACCCATCAGCAGGCCGATCATTCCGAACGCACCCACTTCGAGTGTGTGCTGTAGACCGATCGGCGCGCCGAGCAGAAACATGCGCCATAGCGGTCTCGCGGTGAGCGTCGCCGCGCGGATCGGCAGCAGGTACGGCCTGATGTCTCGCCACGCGAGCGCGAGAAGTCCGAGCGCCATCAGCCAGCGGCTGAGGCACGTCGCCCACGCCGCCCCCGCCACGCCCAGTGCCGGGCTTCCCAGCCTTCCGTAGATGAGAACCCAATTGAAGAACGCGTTCGCGACGTTCGCGGCGACGATGGTGAGCACGATCGGCCTCACGCGGTGCATCGCTTGGAGGCTCTGCCGGAGCACGACGAAGGCGAGAAAGGGTAAGACGCTCCAGATCGTGATCCGCACGTAGCTCGTCGCGTCCGGAATCACCTCGCTGGGCTGGCGCAGCGCGTCGAACACCGGTCGCGCGAGCGCCAGCACGAGCGACGTGAGGACGCTGAGTGCGAGCGCGAGCACCAGACCGCGCTGCATCGCGTTGGCGACGCCGACGCGGTCGCGCGCGCCGACCGCTTGAGCCACCAGCGGATCGAGCGCCATCAGCGTCCCCATCCCGAAGAACGAGACGTTCATGAAGTACAGGTTGCCGAGCGCCGCGGCGGCCAGGGCAACGGCCGAGACGCGGCCGACCATGATGGTATCGACGACGCCCATCGCCATGAGTCCGACCTGGACGAGGACGACCGGCGCGGCGAGCCGCGCCATCGCGCGCAGCTCGCCGCGGACCTTCGGTCTGCCCGGCTCCCCTGGGCCGTCCTTCGGTATGGCCGCTTGCACGTGCAGAATCTCGCTAGGTCAGGAAGCCCCACGCTGCGCTGGCGGAGGCGAGTACCGCGCGGCCGCGCGCGGTTAGCTTACCGGCTCCCACCGCCCGCAACCCGACTTTCCGTTGCGCCTCTCGCCCACGCAGTCGCTTCACGCCCTTCTCGCCGTGCTGCTCGCGTTCCGGACGGCCGTCGCGGTCGGACAGGAGACGCACGGCGGCCACGCGCCCGTGTGGAGCGGGAGCGCCATGGCGCAGGGGATCGCGATGATCACACGGGCGACGCCAACGGCGGGTGCCCGGAGCATCACCGAGGCGTATCTCACGCAACCGGTTCTCGGCGCACGGCTGAGCGGCTTCGGAGGCCGACTCTCCGCAGTCGGCATGCTGAACTTCGAGGGGGCGACGCTCGCGCGCGGGGAGCTGAACACCGGGACGTACGGCGAGGGGTACATCGATCGACGCCACCCGCACAGCTACGTCCACGAGCTGCTCGCAATTGCCCAGGCGGAGCGCGACATCGGCGGGCGCGCCGCGGTCTTCTCGTTCGCTGCAGGGCGCGGCTTCGCGCCGTTCGGGAGCGACGACCCTATGGCGCGCCCGTTTGCGAAGTACCCCGTCAACCACCATCTCGCGCAGGTGCTCGAGCGGGTCGTCATGATCCTGGCCGCCGACGTCGGTCCGATGACGCTCGAGGGCGGCGTGTTCAACGGCGACGAGCCGACGAGCCCGCGCTCCGTTCCCGTGTGGTCGAGGTTCGGCGACTCCTGGTCTACACGCGCGACCCTGCGGCCGACCAGAGGCGTGGAGCTTTCCGCGAGCGTGGCGCGCGTCGAATCGCCGGAGTTCAGGGAGGGGCTCGGACTGGACCAGCGGAAGAGCGCGATCGTGCTCCGAGTCGAGCGGCCGGAACGACCGGGCGGCGGATCGCGTTACCTGCTCGTGGAGTGGGCACGGACGCACGATGACCGCCGCGGTCGCGTCGCGTTCACGTACACCAGCTTCCTGGTCGAGGGCGCGTACTGCCGCCGTCGGCGATGGGCGGCACTCCGCCTGGAGCGGACGACGCGCCCGGAAGAGGAGCGGCTGTTCGACCTATTCCGCACTCCGCGGCCGCAGATGGAGTTCGCCATCCTCGGCCGGACGCGGTGGACCGGCGCGACTGCGGCCGCCGGGACTAACGTCGCTCGCCTAGGGGTATTGGTTGTGGCGCCGTTCGTCGAGGCGATGCTCGCGCGGGCGGAGCGAGTCGAGGAGCTCGCGGCCTTCGTGCCGCGGGACTTCTACGGGTCGGACCGGCTGTGGTTGCTCTCGCTCGGCGCGCGCGTCAACGTTGGACGCCGCCATCAGCGGATGGGGCGTTATGGCGCGGCTGCCACCCACCACGCGGCCGAGCCGCACAGCACCTCTGCGGCCGGCGCGGCCGGCTGCTGAGACGATCGCACACGCAACGGATCTCGCATGCCGCTCAGCACGTCCCGCCGTCTTCCCGCTGCTCTGGCGATCACCGCCACCGTCGTCACGGTCGGATGCGCCGATTCACCGACCCCGCCGGGCGTCGACCCGTCGTGCGTCGTGACCAACGGCTCACCGCCTGCCGGTGGCCAGCCGCAGCACGGGACGACCGTCATGAGCGTGTCCGGGCAGGGCAACTACACCGCGCGCTACACCGCGGAGCTCGCGGTTCGCGGCACCACCGCGTACACGTCGACCTGGGGAACCCGCGGCACCGCGCGCGGCAACGCGATCATGATTTGGGACGTGAGCGGCGCGACCCCGCAGCTGGTCGACTCGGTGATCGTCGAGCCGAGCATCTCGACCACCGGGGACGTCGCCGTCTCTGACGACGGGTCGCTGCTCGTCGTCGCGACGGAGCGCGCGCCGGGCCACATCGTCGTGTACAGCCTCGCCGACCCCCGAAGGCCCGTCGAGGTCTCGCGCTTCACGACGATCGGCGGCGGGGGCGTTCACACGGCGGAGATCGGACGCGTCGGGGGGATCCTGTATGCGGTCCTCGCGGCGAACCAAGGGCCGACGAGGCCGTCGCGCGTCATCATCGTCGATCTGAGCGTCCCGGCGTCGCCGCGGGAGGTCTACTCGAAAAACCTGTCACCCGGGTTCATGCACGACGCGGTCCTCCGCGATGGGATGCTCTTCCTGGGCCGGTGGGATCAGGGCCTCGCGATCTGGGACGTCGGCGGCGGCGGCCGCGGCGGGTCTCCCTCCAACCCGGTGCCGATCTCCTGCATCGGCACGGTTGCCGGCGCAGTCCATAACGCCTGGTGGTTTCATGACCCGAGCACGACGCCCACCTCGCGGCGGTACGTCTTTGTCGGCGAGGAGGGCCCGGCCTCACTCTTCGGCTTCTCGAGCGGCGACATCCACGTCGTCGACATCTCCGACGTCCATCAGCCACGCGAGGTCGCCTTCTACAAGGTCGAGGGCGCAGGCACACACAACTTCTGGATGGACGAGCCGCGCGGGGTGCTGTACGCGGCCTACTACAACGGGGGCGTGCGCGCCATCGACGTCCGCGGTGATCTTGGCGCCTGTACCGCTGCCGAGCGCTCCCCGGATGGCCGGTGCGACCTCGGCCTCATGGGCCGCGAGCTGGCCACGGGACTCACAGGCGGCCAGGCCGTCTCGATCTGGAGCGTGCAGTTCGAGGGCGGGTTCGTGTATGCGTCGGACATGCTGAACGGGTTATGGAAGTTGGAGGCAGTGGGGGAGTGACAACGCCCAGGCCATCGCTGTTCACTTCGCGGAGTTCGCTCGTCCAATAGGGAAGGCAGGTCCACCCCCAGACCCCGTCCAAGTTATTAAATTTCGCTCATGCCTCGTCCCCGCACTGCCGCCACTACCGCGCTCCTCCTGATCCCGATCGCCGTCGGCGGGTTCTTCCTTCAGGAGGCGCCCGTCAGACAGAGCGCGCGGCTCTTCGACCAAGTCTTCTCGATCGTTACCGACCGCTACGTCGACTCCGTGCCCGCTGCCGCGGCGTACGAGCGGGCGGCGCGCGGACTCGTGGAGCAGCTCGCCGACCCCTACAGCGAGCTGCTGGCGCCGAGCGCGCGGGAGGAGTTCGCGCGCGGGACGAACGGCCGGTACGGCGGGATCGGGATGTTGCTCGAGGAGATTCAGGGGACTGTGGGTGTCGCGCGCGTGTTCCCGCACACGCCGGCCGAAGAGGGAGGCGTGCGCGAGGGCGATCGGATCGTCGCGATCGGCGACTCCTCGACGCGTGATTGGGGGTTGTCGCGCGTGTCGAACGCGCTGCGCGGCGAGCCGGGATCGCGCGTGACCGTTACGTTCCTTCGTCCCGGGGTAACGGAGCCGATTCGATCGCGCTTCACGCGGCGGATCGTCCGCGTGCCGGCCGTGCCCTACTCGATGATGGTCGACGGCGGCGTGGGATACGTCCCGCTGCAGACGTTCAACGAGAACGCGGCGGGCGAGGTACGCGAAGCCGTCGAGCAGCTCCGGCGCGCGGGCGCGCGCGGCCTGGTGCTCGATCTGCGCGAGAATGGCGGCGGAATCGTCGAGCAGTCGCTTGCCGTGACCAGTCTCTTCCTCAAGGAGGGGCTCGAGATCGTTCGCGTGCGCGGCCGCGGCTCGCGCGACGAGGTCGCTCGAACTGAGGAGCCGCCGGTGGAGGCGAATCTCCCGCTCGTTGTGCTGACGGACGAGTTCTCGGCGTCGGCGTCGGAGATCGTGGCCGGGGCGCTGCAGGACCACGACCGCGCGCTGGTGGTGGGGCAGACGACCTTCGGCAAGGGGCTCGTCCAGTCGGTCTTCCCCCTCGACGGTGGCTACGCGCTCAAGCTCACGACGGCGAAGTGGTACACCCCCTCCGGCCGCTCCATCCACAAGGACCGAGCGACCCTGCGCAACGGCCAGTCGGCGGCGGCCGCGCGCCCGGATTCGCTCCGCGATACGGCGCGCGCCGCGCGGCCCCAGTTCCGCTCCGACGCCGGCCGCATCGTCTACGGCGGCGGCGGGATCATTCCGGACGTCATCGTCGCCGCGGACACGATCACCACCGCCGAAGGCGACTACCGCCGCGCTGCCGCGCCGAAGGCGCAGGTGATCTCGGGGGTGGTTCACGACTACGCGCTCGAACTCAAGGGGACCGTTCGTCCCGACTTCACCGTGTCGCCGGCGTGGCTGACTGAGCTCAACCGCAGACTGGCGGTGGCCGGCGCGCCCGTCGACCCACGCCACGCGCCTGGGGCCGCGCGCTTCTACGCGCGCGAGCTCGAGCACCAGGTCGCGCGCGCCGCGTTCGGCGATGCCGCGGCGAAGCGGCGGGAGCTCCCGCAGGATCGCCAGCTTGCGCGTGCGATCGAGCTGCTCCGCGCGGCGCCGTCGCAGGACGCGCTGTTCGCGGCGGTGGCCCGGCCCCGCTGACGAGCGGGGGATCCAGGTATTGAGTCGTCGGTCCTGAGGCCACAGTCCTTCAGGAACTCCGAGACCGACGAGTGTCCGACTGACGACTCGGTACTTGGATTTCCCATCCGATCTCGCGGGATCAAGGCTCTGCCGCATGTTTTGGTTTGACAAAGCAAACTAACGGCGTTACCCTGTACGCCGTGCCCCGCTCCGACGTCGCTACCGTTCTCGACGCCTACCCCCGCATCTACTTCGCCTGCCACCGGCGACACGTCTACGACGCCGGGCAGCGGCGCCTCGTGAGCGCGCACCAGGCGAGCATCCTCGACCACCTCGACGCCGTCGAGTCGACCGTCCTCTCCGACCTCGCCCAACACATGGGCGTGACCGCGAGCACGATGTCGCTCGCCGTCGACCGACTGGAGCGGAGCGGCTACGTCGTGCGCGAGCGCGACGCCACTGACCGACGTCGCGTCCGCATCAGGCTCACCGACGCAGGCGTGCGCGTGCGGCGAGCGAACTCGGTCCTCGATCCCGCCCTCGTCGCGCGGATGCTCGAGCAGCTCCCGGCCGAGCAGCGGCGCGACGCACTGCGCGGCCTCACCCTGCTCGCGCGCGCGGCCGACGCATCGCGCAAGGCGGCGCCCACCGTCGCGCGGGGCACGGTGCCTCGCGCGACCGCCCCCTGACCCTTGCGCGGAGGCTCCCCGATGCGATGGCCCGCCGTCGTTCTCGTCGCACTCGCCGGAGTGCCGATCGTCGTCGTCGGCGTCGGCTTCCTGCTGCCGAAGGAGCACACGGCGACGAGTCACGCAACGATCAAGGCGCCGCCTGACTCGGTATGGGTGGCGCTGACCGACGTCGACGAGTTTCCGGCGTGGCGGGACGACGTGGCGCGCGTCGAGGTGCTTCCCCGGCGCGACGGTCACAAGATCTGGCGCGAGTTTGGGAAGGCGGACGCGGTCACCTTCGAGGAGGTGGAAGCCGTTCCGCCGCGCCGGCTCGTCGCGCGCATCGCGGACCCGAGTCTCCCATTCGGCGGAAGCTGGACCTACGTCGTCGCTCCGGAGGACGGCGGCAGCCGCGTCACGATCACCGAGGAGGGCGTCGTTCACAACCCGGTGTTCCGCTTCGTCTCGCGATTCGTGCTCGGGCACCACGCGACCCAGGAGGCGTATCTGCGCGCGCTGGCGCGGCGGTTCGGCCACGACGCGACGCCGGTGCGGGGGTAGTCGCATGGGACTCGAAGCGAAGTGCGTCGTGCGCGTCGGCGGCGTGTCGCACCCTGCCACGGCGCTGCTGGAAACGGACGAGTTGATCGTGCGCGGCCCGGCGCGGCTCAAGATCCCGCTCGCGTCGATCGCGTCCGTCGACGCGGCCGACGGCGTGCTGCGTATTACCCACGGCGCGGGCACCGCGGAACTCGAGCTCGGCGCTGCCGCCGCGAAGTGGGCGGAGAAGATTCGCTCGCCCCGCTCGCTGCTCGACAAGCTCGGCGTGAAGCCGGGCATGACCGTCTCGGTGCTCGGTGAGTTCGGCGCGGATTTCGTCCGCGACCTCACGGAGCGTGTGGGAGCTCCGTTATCGCTCGCCCGCGCGCGCAAGGGAAGCGACGTGATCTTCTTCCTCGCCGATCGCAACGCACAGCTAGCGCGCCTCGAGGCTCTGGAGCCCGCGCTCGCGCCCGGCGGTGCGATGTGGGTCATCCACCCCAAGGGGAAGGGCGCACTCAAGGATACGGAGATCTTCGCCGCAGGCGGGGCGCTCGGACTGACGGCGACCAAGGTCGTGCGCTTCTCGGAGACACTGACGGGCGAGAAGCTAGTTCGGCGAAAGAAACAGGGTTGAGGGTGGAGGGTGGAGGGTGGAGGCGAGCGTCGTCAGTCTCCACCCTCCACCCTCCACCCTTGCTGTTAACAGCCGCGCGTGGCCGGAGTCCTGCATTGAGAGGATTCCCCTTTCGCCTCAGCTCGGCTCGGATGTATGCGCTTGTCGCTGCTCACCGTCGTCGCCACGTCGCTCGCGCTCGCCGCGCGTGCACCCGTGCTCCCCGCGCAGGTCGGCGGTACGACGGACATCATCACAGGTCGCGTCACCGGCCCCGAGGGTCAGCCACTCGCTGGCGCGCGCGTCGAAGTGACGTCAGTCGAGACGGAGGTCACTCGAACACGCACCACCGACCAGAGCGGGCGGTTCACGATCCTGTTCCCCGACGGCGGCGGACAGTACCGGATGACCGTGCGCTACATCGGCATGCAACCAGTGACGATCGCGCTCACGCGGGAGGCGGACGAGGATCGCTTCGTCGCCGACGTCAGCATGAGCGCCGTCGCGACGCAGCTCGGCCCGGTGGTCGTGCGCGAGCGTGCGGCGACGCCAGTCCCGCGCGGCGGCGAGCGGCCGGAGGCCGGTTCCACGGAGCGCGTCCTCACCGGGGAGCAACTGGCGCGGCTACCCGTCGACCCGAGCGATCCGAACGCCCTCGCGCAGCTCGTGCCGGGCGTCGTCGGCGTCTCGGCCACCGACACAACGCCGGCTGGCTTCTCGGTCGCCGGCCAGCGCCCCGATCAGAACCAGATCACGCTCGACGGCCTGACGTTCGGCGCGGCCGGCGTTCCGCAGGAAGCGATCCGCACGACGCGCGTCATCACGAGCACGTACGATGTCGCGCGAGGGCAGTTCACCGGCGGCCAGGTGGCAACGACGACGCGCTCCGGGACGAACGTCCTCCAAGGCTCGCTCAACTACTCGCTCCGCGATCCGCGCCTCGGGTGGCAGCCCGAGGACGAGACAGGCGCGTTCAACCAGAGCTTGCGGCAGCACCAACTCAGCGGCGGTCTTGGGGGTGCGCTGCGCCGGAACAAGTCATTCCTCTTTGGATCCGTCCAACTGCGGCGCCGGACCGAGGACCTGCAGTCGCTCCTCGCCGCCGGTGGACCGACGCTGCAGCGACTCGGCATCTCTCCGGATTCGGCGCAGCGGTTCCAGGACGTCGTTCAGGCCTATGGCGTTCCGACGGCATCGGCCGGCGTCGAAGGCGAGCGGCTTCCGGACGACCGAACGGCGGACAACCTCTCGACGCTCGCCCGGGCCGACTTCACGCTCAACGAGAGTCACTCGCTGATGCTTCGCGGCGACTGGCGGTACTCAACGACCGCCGGCTTTCGCGTCACGCCGCTGGCCGTGCCGACCCATGGCGGCGAGCAGCGCTCGGGCGGCGGCGGCGGTATGCTCCAGCTCTCGTCGACGTTCGGTACGTTCCTCAACGAGGCGCGGGCGTACCTCAGCCGGAACACGACGAGCTCCGAGGCGTACCTCGCGCTTCCCGAGGGGCGCGTGCGTGTGGCGTCGACGCTCGACGCCGGCGGGCGCGGGATCTCGGTCCTCGAGTTCGGCGGCAATCCCGCGCTTCCACAAGCGAGCACCAACGACCAGCTCGAGTTGGCGAACGAGCTGTCGTGGCTGCCGGGGACGGCGAGACATCGCATCAAGCTCGGCGCGTTGCTCAACGTCACGAGCTTCTCGCAGAGCTCGGGGAACAATCAGTTCGGCTCGTTCACCTTCAACTCGCTCCAGGAGTTCGAGGCGAATCAGCCGGCGCAGTTCACGCGATCGCTCACGACGAGCGAGCGGAGCGGCGGGGCCGCCAATGGGGCCGTGTATCTCGGCGACAGCTGGCAACGGCGTGGCGGCCTCCAGCTGACCTACGGGCTCCGCGCCGAGGGCACACGCTACCTCGGCGAGCCGGATCACAACCGGGACGTCGAGCGCCTCTTCGGCCGCCGCACGAATGACTTCCCGACGGAGCTGCGCGTCAGCCCGCGACTCGGCTTCACGTGGACGATCCGCCGCGCGCAGCAGCCACGGGAGCGGGCGCAGCCCGACGAGGGTCAGACCCCGGCCGAGACGCCCGGCGCCGGTCGTGGCGGGCTGCGCGGAGGCGGGGGGCGGAGGGGAGCCGGTGGTGGTGCTCGCGGAGGCGGCGGTCTGACGGCGTTCGGTGCCGGGCCGGGAGCGAGCACGATCATCCGTGGCGGCTTCGGCGAGTTCCGGGGCCGCGCGCCCACCTCGCTTTTCGCAGCCGCCGCCGAGGCGACCGGGCTGCCGAGCGGCGAGGTGCAGCTCGTGTGTGTCGGAGCGTCCGTGCCCGTGCCCGATTGGTCAGCGTACCTCCGCGACGCGGACGCCATCTCCACGCAGTGCGCGGATGGCGGTGCGGGCGTCGGCCAGCCGACGCGGCGCCCCGCGGTGACGGTGTTCGATCCGAGCTTCCGCGCGCCCCGGTCGTGGCGAACGTCGCTCGGCGTTCAGCAGCGGCTGTTCGGCCGCTTCGGCGTAAACGTCGAGGGGGCGTATTCGGTAGGCGCGAGTCTCTACGGCGTGCGTGACCTCAACCTCGACACCGTGCCCGAGTTCCGGGTCGAAGGCGAGCGCCCCGTCTTCGTCGACCCCGCGTCAATCGTTCCGTCGACCGGCGCGGTGAGCGTGCTCGGCTCGCGGCGTCACTCGGAGTACGCGCAGGTGTTCGACGTGCAATCGCGGCTCCGCTCGCGCACGGCGCAGGTCACCGTGGGGCTGAACGGCGTGGCGCCGCCGGGGATCGTGATGAACCTGTCGTACACCTGGCAGCGCTCGCGCGA
>JBHELH010000142.1:0-7639 GCA_046263215.1 Gemmatimonadaceae bacterium
AGACGAACAGCATCCCGCTCTTGCGGTGCAGCGGCGCCCCCTTCGCGGCATAGAGCGCGACATACCCGAAGACGAGTGCCAGGCTACCGGCGAGGATGTGCACCAGTAACGTCACTCGCATGGACATCCTCCGGACGCGCGTGGCGTTTGTCCCGGCACGCTACTGCGACCGCATCGTGATCGCCGGGTCGATCCGCGCCGCGCGAAGCGCCGGAATCCAGCACGCGCCGAGCCCAATCGCGGCCATCATCGCGGCCACGCCGACGAACGTGACGGGGTCATGCGGCTCGACGCCGAAGAGCAGCCCCTGAATGACGCGGGCGGCGAAGAAGGCGCCGACCACGCCGAGCATGAGCCCGATCACCAGCAGCGCACCTCCTTCCCCGAGGATCATCCGCTGCACCCGGGCGCTGTCCGCCCCCAAGCTCATGCGGATCCCGATCTCGTTGGTGCGCGCGCTCACCGAGAACGCGAGGACGCCGCCAATCCCCACGGCCGCGATGATCACCGCGAGAATGCCGAAGGACGATATGAGGGCGGCATTCAGGCGACGCGGCGACACACTCCGATCCTTGTACTGCGCGATCGTCATCACGTCCTCGATCGGAGCCGTCGGCGCGATGCGCCGGACGATGCGCGTCGCCGCCGACGCCAGAGCGGCAACGTTGCTGTCGGCGCGGATCACCAGCCCGCCGCCGATCGCCAGGAACTGCGCAAAGGGCATGAAGACCACGGGCTCGGGCTCGGCCTCCAGCCCTCCGTCCCGCGTATTCCCGACGACGCCGACGATCGTGCGCCAATCGGGGCTTATGGGCGCGAATCGCAGTAACTCACCCGTCCACGCGATCCGTTTTCCAACGGGGTCCTCGCGCGGGAAGAACCGGTCGGCGAACGCCGCGTTGATGATCACGACTTTGCCGGAAGTAGGCCCATCAGTCGCGGCGAACGAGCGCCCCCTCAGCAGCGGAATCCCGGCCGCGCGGAAGAAATGCGGATCGGCAGTCCGAAGCTCCGCGCGCGGCAACGCTTCGCCCACGGCGACCGGTCTGCCCTCCGCCTTGACGTCGAAGCGGACGTCCGACCTCCGGAGCGGCATGGGAGAGCCGAGCCCGACCTCGATGACACCCGGAAGCGCCGCGACCTCGCGTCGCATGCGATCGTAGCGTTCCTTCGCCCCGGCGTCGGCCGCCGGGTTGGATAAGAGCTCCGTCGGCGTGAGGAGGGGCACCCGCATCGTCAGCACTTCCTCCGTCCTCAGACCCGTGCTCACATCCGCGAGTCGAACCATGGTGCGCGTGAGCAGTCCGGCGCCCGCGAGCAGCACGACGGAGGCCGCGATCTGCACGACGACCAGTGCCCGCTGAAGACGCTGCTTCCTCAGACTGCCGCTCAGCCGCTGCCCACCCGCGAGAATCCTCGACGCGAACCACCCCTCCCTCGGCAGCGATGCGAGTAACGAGAGCAGCAGTGCGACGATCACCGACAAAGCGAGCATGAAGCCGAAGACCGCGGTGTCGAGACGGATCTCGCTCGCGCGCGGCGAGTACCGCTCGGCGAATGACCTCAGCAGCCTGACGCCGCCGACTGCGATGGCGACGCCGAGCGCTGCTCCCACGACGGCGAGCACGAGATTCTCGACCAGCAGCAACCGCCGCAGCCGCGCCACGCCGGCGCCGAGTGCAGCGCGCACGACGAGCTCGTGCTCTCTGCGTACGCCGCGCATGAGCGTCAAGTTGGCGACGTTGGCGACCGCGATGACGAGGACGAACCCGGCGGCGCCCATGAGCAACCACAGCGTCAGGCGCGCGCGTTCGCCCAGCACCTCCTTGAATGGGATGACGGCGACGCGATAGTGTGATGCCGGATCGTAGGCATCCCTGAATTCGCGCTGCATTCGTCCGTAGACCGCGGCGACTTCCGCCCGCGCCTGCTCCACGGTGGCGCCGGGCACCAGCCGAGCGACCACCTCGGTCATGCGGTGGCTGCGGCCCTCGACCATCGTGGCGCTCAAGTGGTGATCGCTGTTCACCATGTTGAGCAGCGCGTCCACTCGGTTGGGGAAGAACGGCGCAGGCTGGAGGACGCCGATGACGGTCACGGGCCTTTTGTCCAGCGTCACCTGCTTGCCGACGATGCTCGAGTCTCCCCCGAAACGCTTCATCCAGTACTGGTGCGTGAGCACCGCGACCGGTGGGACGCCAGGCCCGTCATCGCTCGGCAGCGTCAGCCGGCCGAGCACCGGCGAGAGCCCCATAACCTCGAAGTAGTTGCCGGTGACGAGGCCGACGTTGATGCGTGTGGCGCCCTCGGTACCCTGATGGACCGCCGTCCAAGTGGAGTACTCGGCGATGCCGGCCAGCGACGGAGCGCCGTTGCGGAGGTCGCGGACTTCCGGCACGGAGAAGTTGAGGTTTTCTCGCCCTGGTCCGTCAGCGGACTGTCGCAGGTATACCAGCCGGTCGCCGTCACGGTGGGGGAGTGGCTTGAGCAGCACCCCTCGGACGACGCTGAAGATCGCCGTGTTGGCGCCGATGCCGAGCGCCAGCGTGATCACGACCACCGTGGTGAACGCGCGGCTGTGTCGAAGCGCGCGCAGTGCGTATTTGAAGTCGGCGGCCATGCCCTCGATCCATGGCAGTCCGCGCTGATCCCGGACTGCCTCGGCGGCCTGGATGAGGCCTCCCGACGCCAGAATCGCTCGCCGGCGCGCCTCGTCGGGATGCATGCCACGCCGGACGTTCTCCGCCGTCTCCATGTCGATGTGTGCCTGCAGTTCCTCGCGGAGATCGTCGTCGGCCCGATGTCCGGTGAAGACTCCAGCGATGTGGGCGAGCGCGGCGCGAAGGTGTCTCACGGTGCCTCCCGTTTCGGTGCGAGAAAGGCGGCCATCAGATCGGCGGTCTGGTTCCATTCGCGAGTCTCGCGCGCCAGCTGCTTGCGCCCCGCGGCGGTCAGCGAGTAGTACTTGGCGCGGCGATTGTTCTCGGACTGGCGCCACTCCGCCGTGATGAAACCCTCCTGCTCGAGCTTGAGGAGGGCGGGGTACAGCGTGCCGTAGTTGAGCGTCAGACGGTTCTTGCTCGTCTCTTCGATGCGGCGCGCGACGCCGTAGCCGTGAAGCGGCCCGAGGACCTGGAGGGTTTTGAGGATCATCAGGGCGAGCGTGCCCTGCTTGACGTCCAACTTCTCCGCCATGTGTTCCGTCCTATGGGATGCCCATACGACGGTAAGGTCAGGAGCCGGATCGCGCAATAGAAATGTCGGGCTCGTGCATGGTCGGCTTGACAGGTCGACCAAATCGGGGTTCTCTGGTAGGGGCGCGCGGCGGCTGCCGCGCGGCCGACCTTTTTCTGCCGAGGGGCCTGTGCGTACCGCCGTCCTTGCCGTCTCCGTTCCGGCCGCGTCAGCGTGCCGTGACGACGGCGAGTGCCGGACCGGCTAGTCGATCGCCGATCTCCTGGTAGCTCGTCGCCACCGCGCGCCTGTACGCCGCGGCCGGGCATGATCTCCCACGCCGCACCCCCGTGTGCGGACCGATCATCGCCCGCCGGGACCGCGTCCCGGCCGACCAGGAGCACATACCCAAGTGACAACTCATGATGGCGCCAAGTCGCTCGCGGCCCTCGGCTGGGATTCGGCGTACGCCGCGACATTTGCGCGCTTCGCCGCAGCGGGGCTCATACCGGCCCGAGTAACGGCCGAGCACCGCGACCGATATCTGCTTGCGTCGGCGCGAGACGGAGACGTGGCGGGCGTGCTCGCCGGCCGCCTGCGCCACGAGGCGCAGTCCCGCCTCGACCTCCCGGCGGTCGGCGACTGGGTCGCGGTGACAGCGACGAGCGGCGCCGGCGATATGGCGAGCATCCACGGCGTCGTACCGCGGCGCAGCGCCTTCGTCCGCAAGGTTGCCGGCGACGAAACGGCGGCGCAGGTCGTCGCGGCCAACGTCGACCTCGCGCTCGTCGTCGCCGCACTCCCGACCGATGTCAACCTGCGCCGGCTCGAGCGGTATCTCGCGCTCGCTTGGGAGAGCGGTGCGATGCCGGTCGTCCTCCTCACCAAGACGGACCTCGTTGACGACGTCGCGATGCACGCCGCGGCCGTACAGGGCGTCGCGCCCGGCGTCGACATCGTCCCGCTGTCGTCGGTGACGGGGGAGGGGATCGACGCAGTGGAGCGGCTGCTCCACCCCGGGCGGACGGCGGTACTCCTCGGCTCGTCCGGCGCTGGGAAATCCACGCTCGTCAACCGTCTGCTCGGCGCGGAGCGCTTGCGGACGGCCGAGGTACGCGAGGACGGGAAGGGCCGACACGCGACGACGCACCGCGAGCTCGTGCGGCTGCGCGGGGGCGCGCTACTGATCGATACGCCGGGCATGCGGGAGCTGCAGCTCTGGGACGCCGATGCGGGTCTCGGCGCGGTGTTCGCCGACGTCCACGCGTTGTCCGCGAGCTGTCGGTTTCGCGATTGCCGGCACGACGCGGAGCCCGGATGCGCCGTACGCGCGGCGGTGGACGACGGCCGTCTCGCGGCGGAGCGTCTCGAGCACTGGCGGCAGCTCGAGCGCGAGCTCGCTTACCTCGCGCGTCGGCAGGACCAGTTGGCGGCGGCGGCGGACCGCGCGCGCGCCAAGTCCGCCGAACGGCTGGGCCGCGCGCGACTGCGGGAGAAATACGAGTGAGCGCGTGCACACGACGCTTCCGCATGCTGAAAGCGTACGCCGCTGCCGGCCGCGCCGGCAGCGTGCTGCTCCCCATCCTCGCTAATGTCAGAACTGGCATTAGCGTCGTCTGACGTTGCGCACCTAGTCGCGCGGGTGCATGATTGCCGCACCCACACAATGAGGAGGCGTCGATGCTGCGCCGCTCCTTCGTGACCGCCGCTGCCGCAATCGCACTCCTCGCTGCGTGCGGCGGGGACTCGTCCACCGCCCCGGACGCCAACATCGCCGGCTCCTACACCCTGGAGACGGTCAACGGCAACGGCCTCCCGTGGCGCTTTTTTGTCCTCGACGACGACTGGATCGAGGTCGCCACCGGCACCGGCAGTATCAACGCCGACGGCACGTACAGCCTTCGTCTCGATTACCGCTTCAGAGAGGCAGGCGAGGAGTCGACGTTCAACGAGTCGTCGGTCGGTACGTACACGCGTAACGGCAACGCGATCGAGTTCACCGACGCGGACGGTTCGAGGCTGAGGGGCTCGATCTCCGGCCGCCGGATAACTGTCACCAGCCCGGGCGTCGTCTTGGTCTTCGAACGCGACTGATCGCGGCGGACCGAGCGCCGCTCGGCCGGCCCTACGCCGCCGACGCGTTCTGCTGGGGCAATACGCGCAGAATCGCCTCGAAGTCGAACGGCTTCGCCAGGAACGGCCGGCCGGTGTCAGTGAGGAACCGCTGCAGGTCCGCGCTCACGATGTCGCCGGTGATGAAGATCACACGACCCGTGAGATCCGGCCGCTCGCGCGCCCACCGCTCGAAGATCTGCTGCCCCGAGACGTCCGGCATCCGCATGTCGAGCAGAATGACGTCGAACTGCTCCTTGCTCGCCCGGTCGAGTGCATCGGAGCCGCTCGCCACGTGACAGACCTGGTGCCCTTCCGCCGACAGGAACCGTTCCAGGGCGAGCCTGATCGGCGCCTCGTCGTCGGCCACCAGGATGCGCAGCCCGGGAAGGGGGGCCGCGGCGGGCTTGGGAGTCTCGGGCGCGCGCTCCGGCGCGGCCGCGGCCCGCGGTAGCTCGATGCAGAACCGGCTCCCGCCCCCGGCGACGTTCTCCGCCCAGATGCGCCCACCGTGCTCGCCGACGATACCGAGCGAGATCGAGAGCCCGAGCCCCGTCCCGCTCCCCGTCGGCTTGGTCGTGTAGAACGGGTTGAAGATCCGCTCCAGAGACTCCGCCGGGATGCCCGGCCCCGTGTCCTCGACCTCGATGCGGATCGTATCCGCGTGCGTGCGAGTCCGGACGACCAGCCGATGCTGCGCGCGCTCGACGTCCGCCATCGCCTGCACGGCGTTCGTCAGCAGGTTGAGGAGCACCTGCTGAAGCTGGTAGACGTCGACCATCGTCTCCGGGGGGACGCGGTCCATGTCGCGCACCAACTTGACGCCGCGCACGTTGAGCTCGTACGCGCGCAGCTCGAGCGTGTCCTCGATCACCTTGTTGACATCGGCGAACGTCTTCTCGGCTTTGTGTTGCCGCGCGAACGTCAGAAGGTTGTGGACGATGCGCGCCGCGCGCTTCGCCTCGCTCGCGATGACGTCGACCGAGTGCCGTTGGTCGGGATTGATCGCGCGGTCAGCGAGCAGCAGCTGCGCGAACGCGGAGATGCTCGCCAGCGGGTTGTTCAGCTCGTGCGCGACGCCGCTCACCAGCTGACCGATCGCCGCCATCTTCTCCGACTGGATCAGCTGCTGCTGCAGCTGCTTCTCCTCCGTCGCGTCCCGAATGAGGCAGAGGACTTCCTTGCTGCGCTGCGGGCAGGAGTACGTAACCGTGATGTACCGCCGCTCGCCGCCCTTGCGGATGATGGCCGTGTCGAACTGCCCCGATTGGCCTGACAGCGCGCGCCGGAACTCCGAGACCGTCTTCGGCAGCTCCTCGAGCGGGATGAGCGGCCCGAAGAACCGGCCGATCAGCTCTTCCCGCTTGTAGCCGGAGATCATCTCCCCCGCGTCGTTGATCGTCGTGAAGCGCCCGAGCGCGTCGAAGGTCATGATCGCGTCGCGGGCGCCCTCGAAGAGGTGGCGGTACCGCGACTCGGAGCGCGCCAGCACGTCGTGCGCGAGACGCTCCTCGGTGACGTCGCGGAGGGCGAGGATGAGGGTGCGCGCCCCTCCGTTCGCCGCGGGCGCGGGGGCGGCGGCGACCGACACGACGCGCTCATCGCCGCCGGCCGCGAGCTTGGTGTCGTATCGCTGGGGTGATCCCGCGAGCGCCTCGCGCTGCAGACCTTCGACGCGCGCGCGCTCAGCCTTCGGCAGGAAATCGAGGAATCGTGCGCCGGCGAGCTTTGCCGGGTCCCGTCCGAGGAGTTGGCCCGCCGACGCGTTCGCGGACAGGACCCGCCCGTCCGGACCGACGGTCAGGACCGCGTCTGGCGAGGCGGCGAGTACGGATGCGGCGTCGGGAGTCGGCACCATGCTTGTTGCTCGGCCCGCGGCGGTGCGGCCGCCGCGGCGCCGCTCAGTGCGACCGGGTGTGCTTCAAGTACTTCTCGAGCGGGAAGCGCTCGCCTTGCGTTTCCTGACACATGAACGTGCCGGCGAACAGGCGCATCGCATCCTCCGCGCGCGTTGCGACGACGCCTCGCAGGAGGTTCGCCGTCTCGCTCCGGTTCAGCGCGATCCTCGAGAGCTCGAGGTGCTTCTCCTCGTCGATCCGCTCCCCCGGCGCCGGCGTGCCGATCCGGCCGTGCTCCAACCACCACTGGGTGGTCGCCGGCCCCTCGTCGAGCTCCGGATTGCCGACCACACCCGGCAGAATCGTCGCCGAAACGACGTCGAAGATAACCATCTCGATCCCGCTCTGACAGGCGAAGTGCTCCCAGTAGTTGACCGCCTCGGAGGACGCCGTCATCCACAGGTGATGATAGAGCGCGAGGATCGGCTCCGGAAAGACCGGATCGGGGAAGACGC
>JBHELH010000143.1:0-4051 GCA_046263215.1 Gemmatimonadaceae bacterium
GTCGCCCGCGCGGCCGTCGCCGACTCGGCGGAGCGCATCCGGTTCGTCTCCGCTGCCCTGGGCGCGCGCGCCGCCGGCTCGCCGCTCCCACCGTTGACAGAGCTCCAGGAGACGGCCTTACGCGAGAGCCCGATGCTCCGCGAGCAGGCGGGGATGCTCCTCGCGCAGGCAGCGCGGCTGGAGCTCGCCCGCAAGGAGCACCTCCCGGATTTCGATCTGTCGCTCCAGTACGGCCAGCGGGGCGGCGGCCTCCCCGACATGGTGACCGCGATGGTCTCGGTGCCGCTCCCGATTTGGAAGGGTCGAAAACAGGACCGGTTCGTGGTGGAAGAGCGCGCGGAGCTCGCGGCGCTCGAGGCGGGGTACCGCGCGCGCCAGAACGACGTTCGCGCCGAGGTCGCGCGCCTCTATTCGGAGCTCGAGCGACAGCGCGCGCAGCTCGCGCTGTACGTGAAAGCGATCATCCCGCAGGGGCGCGCATCACTCGCCTCCGCGACAGCGAGCTACCAGGTCGGCCGCGCCGAGTTCCTGACGGTGCTCGACAACCAGGCGACACTGTTCAAATACGAGACTGAATACTTCGGGGCCCTGACCGACTTTGCCACGACGCTGGCGGAGCTCGAGCGGGTTGTGGGGAAGGAGGTCCTGCCATGACTGCGGTCGGCACGAGTGTCCGTTCGCGCTGGCGGGCGAGATGGTACGCACTCTCGCCGCAGGCGCGGCGTGCGATGGTTGCCGGCGCCGTGCTGGTCGCCGTCGGCGGTGCGGTGTGGGCTGCCGTCGCCGCGGGGCGCGACGAGGAGCGCGGGACGGCGGTGACGCCGCGGGGCGACAACATGGCCGGTATGGAAGGTATGGCCGGCATGGACATGAGCCCTGACGGCTCCGTGCGGCTCACCTCCGATCAGATCCGCCAGTTCGGCATCACCTTCGGCACCGTGGACGTGCGCACGCTCGAGAGCGAGGTCCGCACCGTCGGCAGCGTCACGTTCGACGAGACGCGGATCGCGCAGGTCGCGCCCAAGTTCGGCGGCTTCGTCGAGCGGCTGCACGTCAACTTCACCGGTCAGCCCGTCGCGCGCGGGCAGCCGCTGCTCGACGTCTACTCGCCCGAGCTAGTCGCTGCCCAGCAGGAGCTCCTCGTGGCGCGCCGGCTCGAGCGGACGCTGGACGAGAGCTCGGTGCCGGGGGTGCCGCGCGGGTCGACCGACCTCCTCGCGGCCGCGCGGCGACGGCTCGAGCTCTGGGACATCTCGGAGGCGCAGATCAACGATGTCCTGCAGACGGGACGCGTCCGGCGCACGCTCACGCTGTTCACGCCGGTCTCCGGAGTGGTCGTGCAGAAGAACGTCGTCGAGGGGCAGGCGATCACGCCGGGCCAGCCGCTCTACACGATCGCCGACCTCTACCACGTCTGGGTGGACGTCCAGCTCCGGGAGGCCGACGCCGGGTACGTGCGGCCCGGGGCGGGCGCCGACCTCGAGTTCGCCGCGGTTCCGGGCCGGGTGTTCAAGGGACGGGTCGAGTACATCTACCCGGTGCTCGACACAGTCGTGCGTGCCGTCCGTGCCCGCGTGGCCGTGACGAACGCGGAGGGGCTGCTCAAGCCCGGGATGTACGCGACCGTGCGGCTCCGCGCGCCGCAGCGCTCGGCGCTCACCGTCCCGTCGTCGGCGGTCGTGCGGACTGGCGAGCGGAACATCGTGTTCGTGGACATGGGCGGCGGGCAGCTCATGCCGCACGACGTGGAGCTCGGCCGATCCGCGGGCGAGTACACGGAGGTGCTCGCGGGGGTCGAGCCGGGTCAGCGTGTCGTCACCTCCGCCCAATTCCTCCTCGACTCGGAGTCGAACCTCGGCGAGGTCATGCGGGCGATGATGGGTCAGATGGGCTCGGGCGACATGGGGAACATGAAGGACATGCCCGGGATGGAGATGAAGGGGATGGAGGGAATGGACAAGGGCGCCGACATGCGGAACATGCCGAACATGCCCGGCATGAAGACGCCGCGCGCCCCCACGAGTCCGCGGAGGTAGCCGGCCATGCTCAGGCGCGTCATCGAGTGGTCGGTGAGCCACAAGCTCCTCGTACTGCTCGCCTCGCTCTCGCTCGCGATCGCGAGCGCGTGGGCGGCCTTCACGACGCCCGTGGACGCGATCCCCGACCTGTCGGACGTCCAGGTGATCGTGATGACGGAGTGGCCAGGCCAGGCGCCGCAGCTCGTCGAGGATCAGGTCACGTATCCGCTCTCGACCGAGATGCTCAAGGTGCCGAAGACGAAGTTTGTCCGCGGCATGTCCCAGTTCGGCATCTCGGCGGTGTACGTCGTCTTCGAGGACGGCACCGACCTGTACTGGGCGCGGAGCCGCGTCCTTGAGTACCTAAACGGGGTGCGGGACCGGCTACCCGAGGGAGCGATGCCGATGCTCGGCCCCGACGCTACAGGTGTCGGCTGGGTCATGCAGTACATCCTCGCCGACAGGACCGGGACGCTGAACCTGGCGCAGCTGCGCGGACTCCAGGACTGGACGGTGCGGCCGGCGCTCACCGCCGTGCCGGGCGTCGCCGAGATCGCGAGCCTCGGCGGCTTCGAGAAGCAGTACCAGATCGAGGTCGACCCGGCGAAGCTGCTCGCCTACAACATCCCCATCCAGCGCGTGGTGCAGGCCGTCCGGGCGTCGAATCAGGACGTCGGCGGTCGCGTGCTGGAGTTGGGGGGCAGTGAGTACGTCGTGCGGGGCCGCGGTCGATTCGGGAGCCTCGCCGACATTCGCTCCGTCCCGCTCGGCACTGGGCCCGGCGGCACGTCGATCACGGTTGGCGACGTCGCGAACGTCCAGCTCGGCCCTGAACTCCGGCGCGGGATCGCGGAGCTCAACGGCCGGGGCGAGATCGTCACCGGCTGGGTCGTGATGCGCTACGGCGAGAACCCGCGCGAGGTCATCGAGCGGGTGAAGGAGAAGATGCGGGAGGTGGAGCGCGCGCTCCCGAAGGGTGTCGCCTTCGTCAACGGCTACGACCGTTCGGGACTCATCGATGCCGCGGTCCACACGCTCCGCGAGAAGCTCGTCGAGGAGTCGATCATCGTCGCGCTCGTGACGCTGCTCTTCCTCCTCCACGCGCGGAGCGCGCTCGTCGCCATCGTCACCCTCCCGCTCGGGGTCGGGATGGCGCTCCTCGCCATGCGCGTCCTCGGGCTCAACGCCAACATCATGAGCCTGGGCGGGATCGCGATCGCGATCGGCGCGATGATCGACGCCGCCATCGTCATGGTCGAGAACCTCCACAAGCACATGGAGCGGAACGACCGCGAAGGGCGGCCCCGGTCGCACTGGGAGCTGGTGATCGACTCGTCGAAGGAAGTGGGGCCGGCGCTCTTCATCTCACTCCTCATTATCACGCTCTCCTTCCTCCCCGTCTTCGCGCTCGAGGCGCAGGAGGGGCGCCTCTTCAAGCCGCTGGCCTGGACGAAGACGCTCGCGATGGCTGCGGCCGCGCTCCTCTCCATCACGCTCGTGCCGGTGATGATGGGCCTCTTCATCCGGAAGGGGGTCAAGCCGGAGGCGGCGAACCCGGTCAACCGGTTTCTGATCCGGATCTACCGGCCCGTGATCGAGTTCGTGCTCCGGCACCGGTGGCCGACCATCGGGGCCGCGGTCGCTGTGCTCGTGCTCACGATCCTGCCGTCGACGCGGCTCGGGAGCGAGTTCATGCCGCCCCTCAACGAGGGGTCGATCATGGACATGCCGTCGCTCTTCCCGGGCGTGGGCACCGCCCAGGCCAAGCAGATCCTCGTGCAGCGAGACGCGGCGATCGCCACCGTGCCCGAGGTCGAGATGGTGCTCGGCAAGATCGGCCGCGCCGAAAGCGCGACCGACATGGCCCCGATGTCGATGATCGAGACGATCGCGATCCTCAAGCCCGAGAGGGAGTGGCGCAAGGGCGTCACCCACGACTCGATCGTCGCCGAGCTCGACGCCGTCGTGAAAACGCCGGGCGTCGCGAACATGTGGTCGATGCCGATCAAGAACCGGCTCGACATGCTGGCGAC